>CALHUY010000102.1 GCA_938039295.1 uncultured Solobacterium sp. | reverse complement strand
AAATGTATTTAACATAATCCACCCCCCCATTCACTATGTACAATGTTCTATTGTCTATTCCACGAAAAAAATCGTTGAATAATTCAACGATTCAAAAGTTGATATTTACATCTTATCATGCATACAAAATATGATGTATATTTTTCCATTATTCTAATGCTTGCTTGAAGTCTTCCAGTAAATCTGTAATATCCTCAATGCCACAAGACAAGCGTAACAGTTCATCGGTTACTCCCTGTTCCAAGCGTTCTTCCACACTTAAGCAAGCATGAGACATCGTTGCAGGATGAGATAAAATGGATTCCACACCACCTAAACTAACTGCCAAAATTGGAATCTTTACCTTCCTTGTAAAAGACATCAAATCCTCTTTACTCGCTAGAGAAAATGATAATACTGCACCACCACATTTAGCTTGTGACATATGAATATCATGACCAGGATGCGAATCTAAACCTGGATAATACACATGTTTGATCTTTGGATGGTTGTACAAGAATTCTGCGATTGCTTGTGCATTTTCGGATGACTGTTTCATACGTAAACCCATTGTCTTCATACCACGCATAATTAACCAAGCATCTTGTACACCTAAGATACCACCAAAGTTTTTTCGAAATAGAACTAACTGCTTGTAGTAGTCTTCATTATTTGTCGCAACCACACCAGCCACTACATCACTATGACCATTGATAAACTTCGTAGCACTCTCTACAACAATATCAACACCTAACGCAAGTGTATCTTGGAACAATGTTGTCATAAAAGTGTTATCAGCTACCGCAATCAATCCATTCTTTTTCGCAATGGATACGATTGCGCCAACATCACATACCTTTAATAAAGGATTGGATGGTGTCTCTATATAAATCATGCGTGTTTTAGCTGTAATCGCATTTTCCACTTCATCAAGATTTGCCATATCTACAAAACTAGCTGAGATTTGATAACGCGGTAGAATCTTCGTCGCAAACTGACAAGTACCACCATACACTTCCTTTGGAAGGATGACATGTTCACCAGCATTTAACAACATCAAAACATTCGATATCGCACTCATACCAGAACTAAAACTCAATGCATATTTGGCATTCTCAATACAACGAAGACCATCTTCTAATGCATCAATCGTTGGATTGGAGAAACGGGTGTACAAATACTTCTGTTCATCACAATACAACTCTGTATTATGAAATGTGGACGTTTGATAGATTGGTATGCTGGCAGCACCAGTATATTGGTCTAATACGGTGTAACCATGCAATAACTTTGTATTCTGTTTCATTTTCTTCTCCACTAAAAATTATGAATGATTTTGGTTGGTAATGATTGTCGTTGAAACATCTACTTATAGCCTACACCCATATACTAGTGCTTGCAAGAATGCAAAAAGAAAAAGCCACCGTAGTGGCTGATAGATTACTTCGATAATCCCAATA
>CALHUY010000101.1 GCA_938039295.1 uncultured Solobacterium sp. | reverse complement strand
GATTGTCGTTGAAACATCTACTTATAGCCTACACCTATGTATGATTGCTTGCAAGAAAGCATATAGTCTTAGGATAATAATACTCAATCATATTAAATTAGATTCATCATTAATTCAGCTATCGTATCAAGCACTTCATGAAAACTGATATTTTTTGCATATCTAAATCTATCTTGATAATTATCCCAATACTTCAACATATCTTTCTCACTCTTCAATGTATCTAGAAGATTTAGAATATCTGCTACATTAAATTTATTGTTTCTATGAATGAACGTATTTCGACATGCAATACTTAGTTTTTCATAATCAATCTCTTTTTTCTTTAAATGAAATAAAATATATACATCATAAAAATCCTTACTTCTAGTATTAAATACTCCGCGTTGGTAAATTGTTTGAATTTTTTCTGCCAAAATTGTTTCAATATTGTATGTATAAATTTCATATATTTTATCTTCAAAAGTACTCTTATATTTATATACAATTTCTTTTGGAGTTATCGGATCACCAGTTGCAATATCTAGCAGAATTATCTGTCGAATATTATCTAATTTACATTCAATGGCAATTCTAAATCCTCCATACTCATCATCTTTTCGAATTTCCTCTATCTTTTTTATCTTATAGTTAATATCCTCGTATACCTCATGCTTAAGAATTTTTTCTAATTTTTGACTAATATTTTCTTTTGTCAGCGTGAACTTCCTAATTAGGAAGTCAATATCAACTGTACTACGTTGCTTAATTCCAACAAAACTTGCTAGTAGAAATCCACCCTTAAAAATAAAATTCTGATTTTCATCACTCTTAGATATTTTTTCAAGAATTGTTTCCAAGAAATAGTGTGTTTGAATTACATTATAGCTAAGTCCTGTTTCATCTGATATTTTCTTACAAATCGATCTAAGTTTGTATTTATTCATAAATAACACCAAAAATATCTTTCACTTTATCGTAGATATTCATCTTTTTCGCGTATGTATATAACTTATTAAAATCTTTACTACGATAACGAGCATATCTTGTTATTATTTTCGAAAATAGCTCAGCTTCGACTTTATTTCTGTTTTTTACAAAATCACAGACCGTTCTTTCTAAATCATAGACATTTACTTTGTTTCCATAAATCGTTTTACATTGAGTAATACCTAGTTCATATATATCTTTATTTACATAATGCACTCTTTTATCACGTTGAATACGGCTTGCATTATATCCTTTGTATACTGTTACTTCTAATTCTGAAGGAATAATATCTGTAAATTGAAATAGATACAAAGCAGATACATATGAGAAGATTGCAACTTTATACTTATTTTGAAAGAAGTAATATTCGTCATAATCACCTTTTGCAGAAAGATATACTCCTCTTTCTTCACGAACTAATTCTCCTGCTTCAACCATTCTAGTTAAATATATAGTTGGGATATTAGAATTCACTAGTTCACCACTTGTAATAAATCCACCCATTTTTTCAATCTTTTGTCGTATCTTCTTTTTATAATCCATCTTAACCTCCATTTAATGTTGTAAATATGCTTACATTATATTCTTTAGTGCGCATATTTACAACATTATATATAAAGAAAAAGCCACCGTAGTGGCTGATAGATTACTTCGATAATCCTAACAAGGACTTAATCTTATTTTGAATACGGATATTGCGTTGTGCCTTTTTGATATCTCCTACCCAATGACAGGAAGAATGACAACCTGAACTACAGTCTCCACTACAGGAGCTTACTCCATTTTTCATCACATATCGAATATCAAATGCAATGATTACAACAATGACCAATAATACTATTAATGTTGAAAGGTTCATATTTACGCTCCTTAAGTTAACTATAACTAACACTATTAGTATACTTCTTTTTTCTGATTTGAAAAGTCAAACGCAATAAGAAATTAAATGTGATGCACTA
Organism: uncultured Solobacterium sp.; assembly: GCA_938039295.1. Taxonomy (GTDB): domain Bacteria; phylum Bacillota_I; class Bacilli_A; order Erysipelotrichales; family Erysipelotrichaceae; genus Bulleidia. The sequence continues at coordinate 3,046 of CALHUY010000101.1, read as the reverse complement.
ACATTGCCAAACGTATCAATTTCTCGTCTTTTTCAAAATCGATATCGAATAATTTTTCGATTTGCTGAAGACGATACTTGACGGTATTCAGATGAATATAGAGCCCTTCTGCAGTCTTCTGTTTTGAGTATTGAGATTTCATATACATACACATTGTCTCATAATACTTTGTCTCATACTTATGATCATACGCAATGAGTTTTTGTATCTTTAAGTCAACCAATGTATCTAGTGGTAATTGTTTTTCTAACTGGCTATGCAAATAGGAATCAATTAGATTCTGGAAGTTTGCCTCTTTTCCCTTTGCCTTACTAGCTGCATATTCTGCCTGCCTTGCGTATCCATCAAGATGATGAAGTTTTTCAAACTGCATACTATATCCAACATGAATATTTGGGTATTGTTTTAAATCAATATGCTTTGTGCTCGCCAATAAAAGATAACACTGTTCATTCACAATACCACCTAATAGGTTTACATCACTCTTCTGTATCTCACTTAAGAAAGAACGCAATACAGTAATACGATTTGCAATTGTAGTATCAATATATGCAAGCATGTAAGTACCCTTGACGATATAACCCGTCTCTTGTAGTAATTGACGTCCTAGTGATTGACTCTCTTCATCTTTTTGTAACAGTAAGGTAAATGCTTGTTCACGTTTGGAACCATGATTTGTTAATTGATGACGTAAGTAGATAGATGCAGCATCCGCAAGTAATTTAACATCCTCTTCACCAATTTCATTCTCCACTGCAACCGTTAGTTTTCCAATCGACTTCTTCTTTGCAAAAATATCGATTACATAAACATCTCTTTGATACTCTGTATCGAATATACGCAATGGTTTTTGAATACCATTCTCATTGAGAAGTCCTCGTTCTATCAATCGATTCACAAAGCTACGTTTTAGTTTTGTATCTTGTAAAAATGATAAATATGGATAAGCATCTGGTACTTTAGAACAGGTTACTAATTGATATGCATCATCCATAATCCAAATCGGATTTTGAACTAACTTCGCAGCCTTTGCCACAAAGATTTCTAGTGTTGCACAATCACTCACCAAATCAAATAATTCTTCTTTTCTCATACTCCTATCTTAACACTTAAAAAGGAGAAATCTTACGATTTCTCCCAAGAGGGATTATTTTGTTGCGTATTCTGCTGCAGCTTCACCACAGATTCTTCCACCTGTTAGAGCTGTCATTAATGTAACACCTTCAACGAGTGGATAAGAGTTGTTATAGATTTCCGCAATTTCATTACCAGCTGCGTATAGACCACCGATAACTGTTCCATCTTGCTTGATAACTTCTAGATTAGAGTTAACAAGTACACCACCAATACCACCTAAGGATACTGGTCTTGCCTTAACAGCATAGTATGGACCATCACCTAGAGATAACATGTACTTAGAATCTTTGCCGTATACTGCATCCGATCCATTTGCACAATCTGCGTTGTATGCAGCAATTGTCTTCTTTAATGCATTGGCATCAACACCCATTGCCTTTGCAAGATCTTCTACTGTATCACCCTTAAACACGGTACCGTTTTTAACACCATCTTCTAGTGCAGATCTAAACTCTGTCCATGGCTCATTCACACTGAATAGTGGTAAGGATGGCTGATAGCCAACAGCTGTGTCTACATTCAATTCCTTTGAACCACCCTGTTCTACTTTTTTCACCATATCATCTGACATGATTGAGAAATAGTATTCACCTTGTGTCGCAGCGGCATTTGAAGATAGCGCTGTATCATAGTTTAAATCTTCTGGAGCAAATCTAGAACCACGTTGGTTAACCCAGATACTTGTCGCAAGATAGATAGCCTTTGCGATTTCATCTTTACCAGAACCAGGTTCGATTCCAGAGTAGGATGTTACACCATGGTATTGTTGGATTGTCTTACCCTTACCAGCACCAATTGCTTGTGACATTGTTGCGCCATCGCCTGTTTGTGTACCTGTTGTAAATGTAACGAGTGGGAAACCAACTTCCTTTTCAATCACATCTGCATTCGCACCGAAACCACCTGTCGCAAGCACAGCCGCATCACATGAAATTTCATATGTTGTATCAGAAGACTTCGCAACAACACCTGTAATCTTATTGCCATCTGATTTAAGTTCTACTGCAGGGGTCTGATAGTAAATCTTACCACCAGCATTTTCAAACTGTTTTAATAAAGCCTGATAGTAACCAAGCTTATTGGATTGATCTGCGTATGCATGATAAGTTGGAAAGCCATTCGCATGTGCTTTCTGTTCGTTACCAACATAGACAAGGTCCATACCATTCTCTTCTAACCAGTCAATTGTTTCACCAGATCGGTTAGCTATGTTATAGAACAACTGTCCATCATCCATCCAACAGTTATAGGATTGCCAATACGCAAGAATTTCCTGTGTTGTAAATGTACCAGCTACACCTGCTTCTTTTTGTTCTTTAGAGTTGATACCCATTGGTCCACCTGCAATAACAGATACACCACCAATATTCGCAGACTTTTCAAGTAAGATAACCTTTGCACCATTTTGTTGAGCTGTTAATGCGGCAGTAATACCTGCACCACCCGCACCAATAACAACTACATCAGCAGTTAACTTCTCAGTCTTTGACTCAGATGCTTGTGCACTATCACTACCAAATGAATCAGGATCACCACCAGCAGTCTTAATCGCATTCTTAACTGCCTCCTTAATCGCATCAGAAGTGATTGTCGCACCTGTTACACCATCTACATTAGGACTGTTCTTTTCAACAATCTTCTTTGGTAGCTCTGTAATTGCAGTACCAGCAATCTCAGGCGTCTCTTTATTATCCTTTACTTCTACATTTGTAATTTTCCCCGAGGAAATTGTTGTGCTTACTGTAACCTTTCCGTTACGTCCATCAACTGTTTCCTCATAAGTACCATCTTTTACAGTAGTACTCTTCTTGGCTGAGCATCCAGCCAGTAGCATACCTACGCTTAAGCATGCCGCAAATAAACGTTTATTCATAGTTCTCTCCCTTTGTTTTCTTGATAAAAGTATCAC
>CALHUY010000100.1 GCA_938039295.1 uncultured Solobacterium sp. | reverse complement strand
ATGTCTGTAAATTACAGTGTCCAAGAAATTGGGTTCACTCCAAAAGTGGGTTTTTTTATGCCTTTTCATACATTTTCAAATATACTTTTTCAAATATACTTTCATGAAAAATGTTGCAAGTTGGTACTTAATTTCAATAAAAGTAATGTAAGCGGTATAATATCTCTTTACTTTTAATAATAGCAAAACTATCATGTATATTTATAGGAGGAAAAGAGTAAATATGAAAAAAATATTGATTCCGGCTTTAGCTTTAACGATGGCTTTATCCTTTGCCGGCTGCTCAAAATCTGAAAAAGCAGGTTCTACAGCAGAAACAAAAGAGACAGTAAAGACAGACTACGATGTAGTAGTTATTGGCGCTGGTGGAGCTGGTCTTACTGCCGCTATTACTGCAGCTGAAAACGGTGCTTCCGTTGTTGTTGTCGAAAAGATGGCAGCTATCGGTGGTAACACAGCTCTATCTGGTGGTGAAATGGCAGCACCTGGTAACTGGTTACAACAAAAAGAAGGCATCGAAGATAGTGCTGATAAGTTCTATGAAGACATCATGAAGGGTGGCGACTACAAGGCTAATCCTGAACTCGTTAGAGTTTTAGCTGACAACGCTTTAAGCGCTGCTGAATGGTTACGTGATGACATCAAGGTTGACTTCGAAGACAAGATGATGTTCTTCGGTGGACACAGCGTGATGCGTTCCTTAGTACCTCACAACGAATCTGGTGTTGAAATTATCCAGAAGTTAAAGGCTAAGGCTGACGAATTAGGTATTACAGTATTAACAAATACAAAGGCTACTGAATTAGTAGAAACAGACAAGAAGGTTACTGGCGTTAAGGCAACAACAAAAGATGGTGATGTAACATTCACAGCTTCTAAGGGTGTTGTTCTTGCGACTGGTGGTTTCGGTTCTAACATTGAAATGCGTAAGGAATACAATCCAGAAATGGATGAAAAGATCCTATCTACATGTTCTCCAGGAAGCACTGGTGACGGTATTGTAATGGCTGAAAAGATTGGTGCAGCTACAGTTGACCTATCTTATATCCAGACATACCCAACATGCGACATCACATCTGGTACATTATTATATGTTGGTGACGTACGTTTAGCTGGTAGATCTATCCTTGTTAACAAGGAAGGTAAGCGTTTCGTTGAAGAACTAGAACGTCGTGACGTTATCTCTAAGGCTGTTACAGAACAGACTGGTGGCGTTTCATACATGTTCTGGGATGAAGCTTCTATGGTAGCTTCTGGCGTTAAGGAAGCTCACCCTGAAGAATACGAAAGACTCATCAAGGAGAAGCACTTAGTGAAGGCTGATACAATTGAAGAAGCTGCTGCTTTCTTCGGTATTGACGCTGAAACATTAAAGAAGACTATCGCAGACTACAACCAATACGCTGCAGATGGTAAGGACTTAGAATTCAATAAGCGTGGTAAGTTAGTTGCCTTCGGTGAAGGTCCATACTACATCATGGTTTCTCAGCCATCTGTTCACCACACAATGGGTGGTGTTGTAATCAACACTAACGCTCAAGTATTAGACAAGGATGGCAAAGCTATCGCTGGTCTATACGCTGCTGGTGAAGTAACTGGTGGTATCCACGGTACAAACCGTTTAGGTTCTGACGCTATCGCTGATATTACAGTATTCGGTAGAATCGCTGGCGAACAAGTCTCTAAGTAATTTATATAAAGTACTAGGCGCATAACAATCTATAAAATAAAATGTCCTTCCTCATAATTAGAGGTTGGACATTTTATTTACTTATAAATAGAAAAGACACCCCGCGCCAATGGGTACAGGCCATGTCTTCACATATAAAATACCATCTGATTTTGAAGAGATCAATATAGAATACTCCCTAAACGACTACAATATCAAAACTATAGTAATGATATCTAATGATTAATAAACTATGATAGAAGTAATAACGCATTTAAATTACAAGCAGTTTATAACCGTACATATAATACTGGTTCCTTCATTAGATTTAAAGTTTCTTATATTTCATACAAAAACCCTGTCACAATAGAGTGAACAGGGTTTTTAGATACAATATACTTTATAGTAGTTCAACTTCTGTTGGTCCAAGACTACCCTGCGGGTATGTTAAGACTGTAAGTTTAGCGTCAGAATACATCTGCTTTAAGGCATCGATATATTCCCAACTATATTCAATCATCTCCCACTTAGTAAACCACGAGTTATCGCCAATCATGCACGCATGTAACATTCTTTCATACGCTTCTGGTGTATTTAGCTTAAAGATTAAATTACAGTTTTGGCAGAAGTCCATTTGCGCTTTTGTAATACTATCTTCACCTGGCGTCTTGATATTGAATTCAAGATATACGCCTTCTGTCGGTTGAATTTTGATTACTAGTACATTTGGATCTACATCTTCACGCTGTCTTTTAAATGTAATCTTTACTTCGATTTCGCGACGAGCCATTTTCTTACCCGTACGGATATAGAATGGTACACCTTGCCAACGCTCATTATCAATAAACAGTTTTAATGCCGCAAATGTTTCGGTAGTGGATGCAGGATCCACGTGTAGTTCTTCCCTATACCCTTCATACTGCCCCAATAATAATGTATCCTTAATATTCAGTTCATTAACTGGACGTAGTTGTTTTAGAACTGCGAGTTGTTGTTCGTTCATATTACCAGTTGGATCATCTACTGCTACGATACTCATGATTTGTAATAAGTGGTTTTGAACCATATCTTTCAGAGCACCTGCATGATCATAATAGTTCCCTCTTGTTTCGACACCCACTTCTTCTAGTGCTGAAATCTGGACATGATCAATGTTATCTTTATTCCAAACATTCTTAAATAATAAATTCGCATCACGAATCGTTAGAATATTGCGTACCATCTCTTTTCCAAGATAATGGTCTATACGGTAAATATGGTCACTTCCAAATAAATTCTCTAATTTTTTGCTAAGGAATTTCGCAAGTTCTAAGCTTGCACCAAATGGCTTTTCCAATACAATCTTTGGTTCATGCATGTTTTTCATTGTAGAAACACCATCTGTAATTCCTTCAAAGAAATCTGGTGCTACCGCATAATAAACAACATGATTTTCTGTTGGATGTGCTTCGTAGTATTGGTCTAGTAACTGGTATTGCACTTTATCTGTAAAATCCATACGGAAGTAATGGATGTGTTTAAAGAATGCTTGTAACTGCTCATCTTTTACTTTAACTTGAGCAAACTCGCTAATCCAAGGCTCTATAATCCCTTGATAATCCGCATCTGAATAATCACGTCTTCCGATTGGTGTAATTAAGAACGCTTCAGGAAGCTGATTTTTAATGAATAGATTATACATAGCAGGTAGAAGCTTACGATATGTTAGGTCTCCTGTTCCACCGAATATTGTAAGTGTTAATTTATTCATGGCTGCCCCACTGATGATGTTCAAAGCCTTCACGATCAACTCTTTGATATGTATGTGCTCCAAAGAAATCACGTTGACCCTGAATAATATTCGCACCTAAACATACACTAGATAATTGATTGATATATGTGAGTGCAGCTGTAAATACTGGTAATGGTAAATCAATGGATTGTACAATTATCTCTTTTAGTGCTGGTGTGTTTTCTAATACTTCATTCTTGAATACTGGATATAGAAGTAAATCATCTGCGCCATCATCATATGCATGCATGATATCCTGTAATAACTTTGCTTGGATAATACACCCTGCTCTAAAGATAGCCGCAATCTTCTTGAGATTTAAATCCCAACTATACTTGTTAGACGCATCACGATATAAATTGAATCCCTGCGCAAAGGCAACTGTCTTAGCTAATTGATATGCCTGATGCACCTTTTCAATATCAACATTCTTCTTGTGAATTGCACTTTCCTTACGATATGCCTCGCGCAATGCAAGTTGGTTAGACATAATACGTGCTTGATACGCTGCAGTTAATAAAGACGCATTAAACTCTTGTCGAAGTGCTTCAATACTTGTCCAACGACCTGTACCCTTATTTCCTGCCACGTCTAAAATCACATCAACAAGATCATGTTCTGTAATAGAATCTTTTTCACGTAATACAGTTACAGTGATATCGACAAGATAACTCTGCACATCTCCTTGATTCCATTGTTCTAGTACAGCCGCAATTTCGCTGTTTGTATAACCTGCGCTGTACTTTAGAATTAAATATGTTTCCGCAAGCAACTGCATATCCGCATATTCAATACCATTATGTACCATCTTTACGTAGTGACCACTACCTTCTGGTCCAATATATGTACAACATGGTTCTCCATCTTTCTTAGCAGAGATGTCTTCCAATATCTTTCCTACAGAAGTGTAAGCATCTTTATCACCAGATGGCATGATACTTGGACCTTTTAAAGCACCTTCCTCACCACCAGATACACCAACACCAAAGTACTTTAATCCATGGCTAGCCATCTGCTTGTGACGACGATTTGTATCTTCAAAGTAAGAGTTACCACCATCCATGATGATATCTCCTTCATCTAATAGATCAACGAGTTGTACTAAAACATCATCAACCGGTTGACCAGCTGGTACCATTAAAAATATACGACGTGGCTTTTCAAGAGAATTCACAAAATCCTCTAGTTTTTCAAAACCGCTAAATCCTGGTATATTCTCATCGATTAATACTTTCGTACGTTCAAAAGAACGATTATATCCACTTACTTTGTAGCCATGGTTTAGCATATTTAAGGCAATATTCTTCCCCATGACACCTAATCCAATTACACCTATATTATTCATGTTCATTTCTCCTCATAATAATAGAAACACCTTCTGGAATTGTTACTGTAGATATTGCATCCTGTATGTATGCATGTTCAATTGGTAATACGCTTATTGAATCTGAAAAACGATTTGCGACAATAATATCATCATCCACAATCACAAAGTCACGTGGATGCTTACCAGCACATGATGTTACTTGAATACGTTCGACATCTTTTCCAGATACATGTAGTACTGTAATGACATCCTGTGTACGTGTTGATACGTATAAATAATCACCATTCTTACGTATTGCGGCTGTATCTTTAACATGTGAAAGACCGTTTTCTAGTAGTTCTACCGAATTGATAACTTTCTTTGCATGCATGTCTACAACATATAGAAGATTACTTAATTCACCTGCCACATATAGGTATTTCTCATCATCTGAGAATACCGCATGTCTAGGTCCACTTCCTTCTTCAAATTGTATCTCATCTACAACCTTAAAATCTTTATCGAGAATCTTTATCTGATCCATAAAGAGACATGGCACAAGATATTGATTCTTGTATGGAATAACCTGATGACATCCAGCCTTTTCTTTGATATGCGTTCTTTCAATCAGTTTTAACTTGTTATTTTCAAAACGTAAAAGTGTTACATCTCCACTATGGAAGTGAGCTGTAAAGATTAAATTATCTTTTACACCAACATAGCAAGATGTAAATGCTTCAAAAACGATATGATCGATTTCGTTGCCACTTAAATCAAAGACAGCTACACCAGATCCTTCCTCAAAATCACATACAGCTACGATAGAATCATTCATCCATGCTAAATATTTTGGATTACACACTTTTGTAAATAAATGGACGTCTTTTAGCTTATGTTCTACATATGTGAACGCATAAATACCTTCACTTTTTTCAGACGTATACGTTCCTACGTATCCTGTATATGACATTTTTAGCTCCTTTTGTATTTCTATTGTTTTCATTGTATTCTCTTTTATTTAAAAACACTGCTATTTTGCCCTAAAACGCAAAAAAGCCAGATTTCTCTGACTTTTATATTTCTTTAGACTTTTCTAGTGCGGACGCAATAACCTTATCCATATCATAGTACTTATATTCACCTAAACGACCACCAAAAAGGATGTTTGTTTCATGTGATGCAAGTTCCTTATACTGCTCATATAAAGCTGTATTCTTTTCGTCATTGACTGGATAGTATGGATCATCACCCTGTTTCCATTCAGAACTATATTCACGACTAATAACAGTCTTAGGTAGGTCATTGCCTTCTTCATCTTTTCCAAATGTAAACCACTTATGCTCAATAATACGTGTCCAAGGTGTTTCACGGTCTGTATAGTTTACAGCCGCATTTCCCTGGAAATTCGGAATATCTAAGAGTTCATTTTCAAAACGAACAGAACGATATTCTAATGTTCCTAAGCGATAATCAAAATAAGCATCGATTGGACCAGTATAAACTACCTTCTCCGCAAGTGCATCATACTCTTCCTTCGCTTTAAGATAGTCAACATTGAGTCGCACTTCAATACCTGCAAGCAGGTTTTCAACTAACTTTGTATAGCCACCAACTGGGATACCCTGATAGAGCGCATTAAAATAGTTATTATCAAACGTTAAGCGTACTGGTAAACGTTTGATGATAAATGCTGGTAGTTCCGTACAAGGTCTTCCCCATTGTTTTTCTGTATATCCCTTGATTAGTTTTTCATAGATATCTGTTCCAACAAGTGAAATAGCCTGTTCTTCAAGATTTGTCGCTGTTGTAATATTTGCGGCTTTCTTCTGCTCTTCAATTTTGTTAATCGCTTCTTCCGGTGTTACAACACCCCACATTTTATTAAATGTATACATGTTGAATGGCAAAGAATATAACTCACCATGGTAATTGGCAACTGGTGAATTTGTAAAACGATTGAATTCGATAAATTTAGTAACATACTTCCAAACTTCTCTATCATTCGTATGGAAAATATGTGCACCATACTCATGTACATCAATGCCTTCTACCTTCTTTGTGTAGATATTACCAGCAATATGAGGTCGCTTATCAATGACAAGAACCTTCTTGCCCTTTTCTTTTGCCTGTTGGGCAAATACTGCACCAAATAATCCAGCACCTACTACTAGATAATCATATTGTTTCATACGCACTCCTTATTAAGCACCGTATTTTCTACGGATAATATCTGCAACCTTCCCTACTAGACGTTCACAGATTTCATCTGTCTCAGCTTCAGCCATTACTCTTAACAATGGTTCTGTTCCACTTGGACGAACAAGAATACGACCATTACCATTGAGTTCTTCATTTACTTCATCGATTGACTTTTGAACTTCTTCATCATCCATTACAAGTGTTTTATCTGTCACCTTAACATTTACTAGTAGCTGTGGATAAATCTTAAGTCCTTCACATAGTTCGATGATACCCTTATCTGTATTCTTCATGACTTCAAGCACAGAAAGTGCAGTTAATAAACCATCACCTGTTGTAGCATGTTCCTTCAGGATGATATGTCCACTTTGTTCGCCACCGATAACATAGTTATCACGGAACATTACTTCAGAGACATACTTATCTCCTACCTGTGTCTTTTCAACTCGGATACCTTCACGTTCCATAGCCTTGTATAAACCAAGATTGGCCATAACTGTTGTAACGATTGTGTTATTTGTTAACTTATTTAAATCACGTAGGTATTTACCAACGATGTATAACATAAAGTCACCATTAACAAGTTCACCATCTGGACGAACCATAATCTGACGATCCGCATCACCGTCAAACGTTAAACCAACCGTGTAGTTACCCTTCTTCATTTCTTCACAGAATAATTCAGGATGTGTAGAACCACACTTTGTATTGATGTTAATGCCATTTGGCTCATCATGGAAAGCTGTTACTTCAGCACCTAATCTTTCAAGTGCCTTCTTTGCCGTAAAGGATGAAGAACCGTTTGCACAATCAATCGCAATCTTCCATCCACTTAAATCTAATGGATATTCCTTTACAATCCAATCTAAGTAAATATCAATTCCCTGAGGATAAGCAATTACCTTACCAATTTCACTATCTGTACGATAAGGAATTGTAACTTTACCATCAATATAGTCTTCGATAAGGTCTTCAATATCACTGGATAGCTTGAAGCCATCATTAGAGAAGACTTTAATACCATTATCGTAGAATGGATTATGACTCGCAGAAATCATCGCACCACACGCAAAACCATTCTCCTTTGTCAAAAGGCAAATCATTGGTGTTGGACAGTATCCTGCTAGATATGCATCACAACCTTCAGATGTAATACCTGCTGCTAATGCATTTTCGAACATATCGCTAGAAAGTCTTGTGTCCTTACCGATAACGATTTTATTTTTTCCTTCTTTGCTGAAATAGTATCCCAGGTATCTTCCAACCTGGAAGGCCCTCTCTGCTGTTAATACTTCATTTGCTTTTCCACGGATACCATCCGTGCCGAAATATCGTCCCATACGTTATTCTCCCTCTTTCTGTTGGGTATTTTGATCACCTAAAACTGTCAGTGTTAGTTTATTGTTTTTTAGGTTGTACTTTACAAGTCCTGTAGAAGGTTGTTCCACCATCACTTCGAACTCATGTAGTCCAGGCTCTGCTGTCGACATATCGATATAAAGATAAATATCATTTGCTGTAATCTTACTGATATTATCCTGTGTACCAAATACTTCTACATCCATCGTAGTAATATTATCCTCTTGTGTAGCTTTGTAGTTATGCACATTGTTCTTGTAATTGATTGGAACTGATGTGATTGTTCTTGTTGTAGCCGCACCAAGCTTTACATCAACACTAATAGTAGAAACTGTTGATGATGTAATACCTGTAGGAAGTGTAATATCCTGTGATACTGTTGTATCTTTTGTAAGATTTGAAACATCAACTTCAACTGTAACTTTATCAATATCAAGTAATGCACTTTCTGTACCATAGATTGTAACAGTCTGTTTATCAGCTACAGCTGAAGCAACTGCTTGATTATCACCAGGTGTACCCTTAATCTTCACTTCAATAGGAACTGTCTTGTTAGGTGAAGTAACTGGTACATATACATGCATGGACTGAGGTTCAATATCTACATTTACAATTTGACCATTTGCATCGTAGGCAACAAGTTTTGCATCTTGTTCAAAATCTGCAGTCTGATTGGATACGTCAATAAGTGCCTTCACAAAGGCAATCTGATTTAATGTATCCTGTGAAGCACGTACATCTACTACGGAAGACGCAAACTGAGGAGTACCTACGTTATAAATACCATCCATCTTATCGCGATGAATAATATCATAAGAAAGCGAGAACTGTTGTGTAACTTTCTTCTTGATTGTTACAACCGCATTCGATGGATTAACGATTGTACTTACAGAATCTCCGAATCCTTCCGCAATCAATGTTACTGCATGGGTTCCCTCTGTTAAGTTTGTTAGGTCTGCGACAACCTTACCATTTATGGTACTTGCAGCAGTAACACTTGTCGCATCACCTGTAATCGTAACATCAGTTGTTGTTGGAATTCCTGAAATTTCATACTCTTGCGTATCATATTGTACATATACCGCAACATTTTGAACAGTACGACTTGTCTTAAGTGATGTCTGATATAGCGATGTAATATCGTTGTAGTTTACAACGACATATAACAGTGCAGCCAATATCAACGATACAACTTTTGCATATTTTGCATTAAACAATACGCGGTCAATACCTGTAGAAGCGTAGTGAATGAAATGGTTAATCTTCTGTACAAATCGATCATATTGACTTGATATGCGCTTCGATTGATTTGCAAGATGTTTTGCAAGTTCAAGTTTATTATGATCCATATGATGTTTTTTCTTATTTGCCATTATCGTTCACCTCCTTGCTTATGATCAGAGGTATCTGATTGTTTATAATTCGCTTTGTTATGTGTTGGATAACTTGGCGTTGGACGCTTTTTCTTATGTGGAAGCTTTATTGACGCAGCTTTCGCAGCCGCATCCGCTGCTTCATGTACATCCTGTAATGCATGTTTAGTATTTGTGGATTTACCATTTTGTTCAGCTGGGACAACTTCTTCTGCAGTAATCTTACCTGTTTCAAGAATTGTTTCTTCATTAGCAGCTGGTGTATCATCCATCTTTGTTTGAAGTTCATACACATCGGCTTCAATCATAGTTTCATCATCGTCATCTTCACTATTTTCATCAGTTTTTCCTACGATGATGTGTGTTAGATATTTACGTAATTGTTGTTCATTTACAGCAGTTAGCTTACCACTTTCTGCGATTGATACATTTCCTGTTTCTTCTGAAACTACAATTGTAATCGCATCTGTAATTTCACTAATACCAATTGCAGCACGGTGTCTTGAACCATATCGAGATGGAATATCTGCTGTTGTTGGAGGGAAATATGCACTTGCACACGCAATCTTATCACCCTGAATAATCACTGCTCCATCATGTAATGGTGTCGAAGTAACAAAGATGGAAGTTAAAAGTTCTGCAGTTACATCAGAATTCAAACGCGTACCAGTCGCAATGAAGTCATCTAAAGGATGAGACTTCTCAATTGAAATCAACGCACCAGTTTGATCTGCACTCAATAAGCGTACTGCAGTCACAATATTGTCCACCAGTTTTTCCTTTTCGTTACCACTAAGTGAACTCATTCTAGAGAAGAAACTACTCTTACCCAGTCTTTCCAAAATCGTACGGATTTCTGGTTGGAAGATAATAATAACTGCTAAGAATCCCCAGTTAATAAACATATTTGTTAAAAACTGCAAAGTTTTAAGATTCATGACCTTTGCAAGTACATCTACGATGATAACAAAGATAATACCTTTAAATATCTGCATGGTACTGCTCTTACCACGAACAATACGCAATGCGGCTAAGATAATCATCCAAATTACTACTATATCGATAACTGTCGTACTGAAAGTTAAAAACTTGTCCCACAATGATGATAAGTTATAGGCTGACATTAATCATATCCCCTTTCAAATATGTACTTATTATACCACACACAACCATGCTCTCTATAGCCCATCAAAAGAAAAAGATGACCTTATAGGTCATCTTCAATTGCACCACTCTTCGCATATGCGGATGGTCTAGCTTCAAAGAAATCAGTCTTTACCATGTTTGCGTCTGAGTATTGTTTTACCCACTTCATGGATTCTGGTTCCTCAGCGTATTCTTCATACAGATTACCAAAACCTAATGTCGCAAAACGTGTATTGCCAAGATACTTGATATAGTCAGTAACCATCTGCTTATTTAAGCCTGGAATTTCATCACCAATTACATAGTGTCCCCATGCAATTTCTTGTTCAACACCAGTATTCATCATATCGCGAATCATCTGAATGTTTTCTGGTGTAAATAACTCTGGTTCTTCCTTCTGTAATTCAACTAATATATTACGGAATAACCATAAGTGTGTTGATTCATCACGGTTGATGTAACGAATTTCCTGTACACTTCCTGGCATCTTACCATTTCTAGCAAGATTGTAGAAGAACATAAATCCAGAATAGAAGTAAACACCCTCTAAGATAAAGTTTGCAATACAAACTCTCAAGAAAGATTGCTTATCTTGCTTGGCAACAAACTCATTATAGAGTTCACCAATAAATTCATTTCTCTTCAATAAGTGTTCATCTGTCTTCCACTGATAGAGGATATCGTTTCTCTGCTCAGGAGAACAAATGGAGTCTAGCATGTAGCTGTAAGACTGTGAGTGAATACACTCTTGGAATGTCTGGATAGACAAGCATAAGTTAACTTCATTTGCAGTAATGTACTGAGAAATGTTTGGTAAGTTAGCAGATTGTAGAGAATCTAAGTAAACTAAGAAACTCAAAATCTTATCGTATGCTGTCTTTTCAGCTAGGCTAAGACGTGGATAATCTGATTTGTCTTGGTTCAAGTTAATTTCTTCTGGAACCCAGAAATTGTTCATTGCTTGACGGTACCAATCAGATACCCAGTTATACTTCATATTATTGAAGTCATTAATATTTGTTGTATTGAAGTTGATAAGACGACGATTACGTACATCAATATCACCCTCAGGGTTGAATAACGGTTTACGATTAATCTGATCTGTCTGCATGTTTCTGCCTCCTATGCGGAACAACTTTCACAATCCTCAGGGTCTAATGCCTTAGAACGTGTGTAGTAGATAGTCTTAACTCCACAATCATATGCTAGTACATATAACTGTAATAACTGACTCATCTTATAGTCATTTGTAATCCATAAGTTAAAGCTCTGTGCTTGGTCGATATGACGCTGACGGATACCAGCAGCTCTAACTGACCAAGTCTGGTCAATTGTATGTGCTGTCTTATAGTACCAATATGTATCAGAAGATAATTCTGGTGCAGTTCTTGGTAAGATAGAACCCTTCTTTTCTTCTAAGAAGAAACGATTCATAACAGGGTCAAGTCCGGCTGAAGTACCGATTAAGATTGATGTAGAACTTGTTGGAGCGACTGCCAATACATATGCATTACGCATACCTGTTGCATGTACTTCTTCCTTGAGTTCTTTCCAACGTGCAGAGTCATATCCACGCTGGTCGAAGTACGCACCTGTCTGCCACTCTGAACCTTCAAAGTATTGATAGCTTCCACGTTCCTTAGCTAACGCATTACTTGCCTTAATAGATGCATACGCAATATTTTCAAACACTTCATCTACAAACTTCAAGTGTTCCTCGCTTTCCCACATGATATGGTTCTTTGCAAGCATGTGGTGGTAACCACTGACACCAAGACCGATAGAACGATACTTGTGGTTTGTTACTTTTGCGTTAGGCAAAGGATAGAAGTTTAGATCGATAACGTTATCGAGAGCACGTACTACAGTCGCAGTAACTTCTTCGATTTCCTTTGGATCTGTCACGTTAATATTACCTAAACATAATGAAGCTAAGTTACATACAACATAATCACCTGGTTTTGTTGTTGTGACGATAACTTCATCGCCATCCTCTGTCGTTATGACACGAGAAACCTGCTTCACTTCTGACATGTTCTGTGCAATTTCTGTACAGAGGTTAGAACTATAAATCATACCCTTGTGCTTATTTGGGTTTGCACGGTTAACCGCATCACGATAGAAAGCAAATGGAGTTCCTGTTTCTACCATAGACTTCAAGATTAAACGTACAACTTCCTTTAATACAAGGACACGTTTAGAGATACGGTTGTCATGTACACATTCCCAATATCTCTTTTCCCATTCTTCACCATAGAAGTCCTCAAGGCAATAACCCTTAATCATAAGGACATCATGTGGATCAAGAAGATACCAATCTTGGTTCATGTCTTCCTTCACCATCTTCCAGAATAAGTCTGGATAGCATACTGCAGGGAATACATCGTGAGCCTTCATACGGTCATCACCGTTATTTGTACGTAATTGTAAGAATTCAGGTAAGTCTTTATGCCATACATCGAGATATACTGCTACAGCCCCAGCTCTTACACCAAGTTGGTCAACCGCAACTGCAGTATCGTTGATGACACGAATCCAACGGATAACACCACCAGATGCGCCTTCAAAACCACGGATTGACCCACCACGGGAGCGAACCTTTCCTAAGTACATACCCATTCCACCGCCGAACTTACTTACATCAGCGAAGTTAGAAATAGAATGATAGATACCATCCAATGAATCTGGAACAGTATCAATAAAGCAACTAGATAACTGATGATATGGCTTTCTCGCATTTGCTTGTGTAGGAGTTGCCATCGTTACCTGATGTAAACTCATCATATCGTAGAACTTCTTTACCCAACCGATACGATCATTTGTCTCTTTCATTGCTAAATGCATTGCAATACCGATGTACATTTCCTGTGGTGACTCTAATAGGACATGCTGGTGGCTGCGAATCAAATAACGCTGGGATAACAAGTCTAGTCCACTATATGTGAATAAGTTATTACGTGTATTGTCAATTAATGTTGCGATTTCATCAACTTCTTTATGAGAATAGTTTTCTAAGATATATGCTCCATATAACCCTTGTTCGATCATATAGGAAATCTTCTGGTAGAAGCTTGTTAGACCTAGTTTCTCTTCAGTTACTTTTAAATCACAAGCAATACTGTAACTGAGCAAACGTCCAGCGATTCTCTCCCAGTTTGGTTCTTCTTTCGTTGTAAGTTCAGCAGAACTTCTTGTTAATAAAGCAATTCTATCTTTCAGAGATTGACCTTCTTTAGACATTGTAGAGAACTTCTCATACAATCTCTTTAAGTCATAGTCTGGATAAGCCTTCTGGATATCAACCAAAACATCTTCCAACTCTTCGTCACCGATGAGTTTCACTAACTCAAGGCGTTCATTACGCATCTGTGTGCGCTTTTCACGGTATAAGATATAACTCTTTGCGACGTTATACTTTTCGTTCTTCATCAAGATTTTTTCAACAGTATCTTGAATTTCTTCAACATCAACTTCTTGACGACCGTCGAACTGCGCTTCAATCTGCACTAGTAAGTCAGAAAGATATGCTTGATCAACACTTTCATTTACGCTTTGGAAAGATTTTTCTATTGCTAAAACAATCTTAGCTCCATCATATGGAACAACTTGTCCGTTACGTTTTACTATCCTATCCACAACTTCTACCTCCACTGAATTCTGTCTTTCAATAGCATAATAAAAAAAGAATTATTTTTCTATCTGAATGCCCAATTTTTTTCGATAAATTTCCCCTCTGAAAGCCCTATTATTTTGAATGCTGAAAATCCCTCATTTTTTTCTCTGAAATCATTCCCACTTTTTCATTTTCAAGGATTGAAAACTTGCTCATCATTTATTTAAATTATCAAAAAAAGACCACTAAAGGGCCTACTAAAACCAATCAATTCTCATTGATATATTTATTCCATACCTGCTTTTCTATAT
>CALHUY010000099.1 GCA_938039295.1 uncultured Solobacterium sp. | reverse complement strand
TAGATATTTTTTCTAAGCGTGCACGTAGTCGTCAGGCAAAATTGCAGACAGAAGTAGCACGTTTACAGTATGATTTACCACGTGTACTACATGCGGATAATGATAACGAACGTTCACGTGGTGGTGCAGTCACAAACCGTGGTGCTGGTGAGATGCGATCATCCATCATCGCCGCAAGATACCAAAAGAAAATCAGTGACTTAAAAGAAGAACTACGAAAAATAGAGATACGTCGTTATCAGGATGAGCGAAGACGTCAAAAGACATTATTGAAACGTGTTGCCTTAGTTGGTTATACCAATGCCGGTAAGAGTTCCTTAATGAACGCAATACTTTCGATGCAAGAGTCTGGTGGCCAAGAAGTTTTAGAACAAGATATGTTGTTTGCGACATTGGATACCAGCGTTCGTATGGTCCAAAGTAAGCATAAGAAATTCTTGTTGTATGATACGGTTGGTTTTGTATCAGACTTACCACATGGGCTCATTGAAGCGTTCAAGAGTACCTTGGATGCCGCAAGAGAGGCGGATTTATTAATCCACGTGATTGACGTGGCTGATTGTAGTTGGCAAGAAAAGAGTACTATCACCCAAGAAACATTAAAAGAGATTCATGCGGATGATATACCACAGATTCATGTGTTCAATAAGGTAGATAAACTCGCACATCCTGAAAGAGTAGATGGACTAACCATCTCTTGTTATACCAAAGAAGGTTTAGATAGATTACTGGAAGAAATCATCGAAACGATTTATCCAGCAGAAGAAAGCATTGTATGTAAACTAGGCTATGATAAAATAAGCATGTTCGATACATATAAAGCAATCTTAGATATGGATATCTTAAAGTATCACGATGATGGTTTGATTGTTCGTATAACCGGTGAGAAAAAGATGTTACATGTCTTTGATAAGTATCAGATTAAAGGAGAATAAAAATGGGAAACACAGTTTGGGAAAAGCTCAATAAAACAGAGTTAAAGAAACTACACGCATTTAACGAAGACTATCGTGTGTTCTTAAGCAATTCCAAGACAGAGCGTACATTTGTGACTAATTCTGTTGCATTTGCGGAAGCACATGGTTTTAAGCCAATTGAAAAGGCGAAGAAGCTAAAGGTTGGTGATCGTTATTATGCTGTAAATAAGGGTAAGAACATTATCCTATTTGTAATAGGTAAAAAGCCATTAACAGAAGGTATGAATATCTTAGGTGCACATATTGACTCACCTCGTATGGACCTTAAGCAAAAGCCAATCTATGAAAAGGATGGCTTAGTATTAATGGATACACACTACTATGGTGGTATCAAGAAGTATCAATGGGTAGCACGTGCAATGGCCCTTGTTGGTGTTGTATGTAAGAAGGATGGCACAACAGTTGAAATCAATATTGGTGATAAGCCAGGTGATCCAGTTGTAGGTGTATCAGACTTATTGATTCACTTAGCTGCTCAACAATTACAGAAGCCAGCTGCGACTGTAGTAGAAGGTGAAAAGCTAGACCTATTAGTAGGTTCTATTCCTAAGAAGGATGTTGAAAAGGATCCAGTTAAGGCATATCTTTTAGACCTCTTGAAGGAACAATATGATATTGAAGAAGATGACTTCCTCTCAGCAGAAATCGAAGTTGTACCTGCTGGCGAAGCACGTGATTATGGTTTAGATCGTTCTATGATCTTAGGTTATGGCCATGATGATAAGGTATGTGCTTATACATCTCTACGTGCTATTGCGGAAATTGATAAGCCAGAACGTACATCTGTATGTATCTTAGTAGATAAGGAAGAAATTGGTTCTGTAGGTAATACAGGTGCACATAGTGACTTCTTTGAACACGTTGTTACAAAATTATTAGATAAGCAAGGTGGCGCAACATTGATTAACTTACATGACGCTATGGAAAATAGTGTAATGTTATCAAGTGACGTATCTGTTGCCTATGACCCTAACTATCCAGAAGTATATGAACCAAAGAATGCAGCATACTTTGGTAAGGGTATCTGCTTCAACAAGTATACAGGTTCCCGTGGTAAGTCTGGTTCAAACGACGCAAGTGCTGAATTTATGGCACAGATTCGTAAGTGCATGGATGATAACAACGTTATGTTCCAAACTTGCGAACTAGGTAAGATCGATGTTGGTGGAGGCGGAACAATCGCTTATATCCTTGCCAATAAGAATATGAATGTTATCGATGCAGGTATCTGTGTTCAAAACATGCACGCTCCATTTGAAACAGTATCCAAGGCAGACGTATACGAAGCATATCGCGCATATGTTGCTTTCCTCAAGGATATGAAATAGTATTGATACAAGGGGGTTAATTATGGAACTCAAAGAAACAGTATCATTAGACCAGTATCAAAACGTTGTTGTATTATATCGTGATGAAAACGGTGCGTTATTTATCGGTAATACTTATGACTATCATGGACGTACTCCAGATAGCCGTTACCTCAGCATCATGTACCATGAAAGTTTAGATGAAACATTAGGCATTATGGCCGCTTGGAACTATTTGGATGACAATAGTCCAACAATTACATTAGTTCCTGTACCAGAGATGTCACTCGGTGTAGATGACTTCTTAACTGCACACAATACAGGTTTGAAGTGGGATGAGATTGAATACCATGAGGTATCCAGTTATCCAAAGATTGAAACGTATGTACGCTTATCACCTGTACGTCGTGGAACAGCCGTTGGCTTTGTAATGAAGTAATCCAGTTATAATACTAGAAGGACTGTAGGTCCTTCTTTTTTGTATGAAATAATATTTGAATTATGTATAACTCGATTACTATAATGAGCAGAAAATGATAGTATAGATGCGTTAGGAGAACAGACATGAAAATTACTTTTTATCTTGTTCGTCATGGAGAAACATTGTTTAATCAGTTAGGTCGTATGCAAGGAAGCTGTGATTCTCCATTAACAGAGCGTGGAATTGCACAGGCGTATGAAACTGCTGATCAACTCAAAGAAATTTGGTTTGATCACATTTATACTTCACCAAGTGAGCGAGCTTGGAATACGGCGGATATCATAGCGAAAGATAGAGAGGTTCAACCAGTTCTACTTTCAGGATTACGCGAGATGAGTTTTGGAAGATTAGATGGGGCTAGGCATATAGCGCATGAAGAAGAGATTCGTCAATGCCGTGAAAGCTTAGATTATAGTTCAGCAGGTGGTGAATCCTCAGCGATGATGGAAGCCCGTATTCGCAAGACATTGCGTATGATTATTGATGAATCTGAAGATGGTGATCGTATTTTACTTGTAGGTCATGGCATGTATCAAATCTGTACGATGAAGTACTTGCTGGGTATTGATCTTGAAGCTTTACGCCAAGAATGTGATGAAGCAGGTCGCGGTATGATCCCAAATGGTGGAATCATGGTATTTACATATGAAGATGGGGAATACCAAATTCAACAAGTACCAATAGAGTCAAAGAACTTCGAATATAAGATGGAAGATAAGACAGTACATCTCTACTATGTTAGACACGGGGAGACACTGTTTAATCACTATAACCGTATGCAAGGAAGAAGTGATAGCCCACTAACTGCACAAGGAATTGAGCAGGTGAAGTTATCGGGGAAAGCATTACATAACATTGATTTTGCATTTGCGTACTGTTCAAGTGCAGAAAGAGCACGTGATACTGCAGCATATATCTTAGAAACGCATACTATTAGTGCAATACCAAATCGTGATTTAAGAGAGATTGACTTTGGCACCTATGAAGCTAGAGTACGTGACTCTATCATGGATGAATTATATGAACGCTTTAACCCACGCGTCGACTTTAGTGATGTTGGTGGGGAAAGCGAAGAACAGGTGATTGAACGCATCAAACGAATATTGAAACTTGCAGTTGCACGTGCAAAAGATGGGGAAAATGTACTACTAGTAGCACATGGTTCACTCTATATGACGATGATAAAGTATTTATTCAATATCTATCGTGCAGATTTAACCGAACAAATGAAGGCAAAAGGGAAACACATCATGCCAAATGGTGGGATAGCAAAGTTCACCTTTAGCCAAGGAACATATCAGTTAGACCAACTGATGGTAACACCAGAAGAATTTATGGAGGTAGAATAATGGGATTGTTTGATATCTTTCGTCCAACAGACATTAATGAAGAACTAAAGACAATGAAAGAAACACCAGGGGCAGTACTACTGGATGTAAGAGAAGTGGATGAATATGAAGAAGAACATATTCCAGATAGTGTAAATATTCCACTTTCCAATTTAGATAAGATTTCAGATATGCATTACGCAAAAGATACACCACTATTTGTCTATTGTCATAGTGGGAGAAGATCTGGTGCAGCAGTCATGATGTTAAGAGGTATGGGTTATACAAATGCCAAGAATATTGGTGGCATTATGCATTATAAGAAAGCATAGAGGATAAAATATGAAACCCTGTTTAATCATTGGTTCAACAGTTTGTGATGTCATTATTAATTTACCAGCGATTCCATCATCTGCGCAGGATGCGAATATCTATGGTCAAACATTACAGATTGGTGGTTGTGCATTTAATGTAGTATCGATATTACATCAGCTATCTATGCCATATACATTTCTTTCTCCAGTAGGTACAGGTGTATATGGAAAATTTGTGGAAACAGAATTACAAAAAGCAGGGATTACTACCACTATTCGTACAACACAAGAGAATGGTTGTTGTTATTGCTTGGTTGAGGATAGTGGAGAAAGAACATTTCTTTCTTACCATGGTGCAGAGTATACATTTCAAAAGGAATGGACGGATTCACTAGATCTTTCATCCTATGAATATATCTATGCTTGTGGAATCGAGATTGAAGACAAGGATGGTCCACGTATCGTAGATTGTTTAGCATCGTGTGATGGCCAGGTCGTATTTGCGCCAGGTCCAAGATATGCACATATCTCTCAAGAAATTATGAATCGAATCTATGCACTTAAACCAATTTTACATGTGAATGAGATTGAGTTACGTGGTTTAAGTGGTAAGACAGATATCAATGAAGGTTTACAAGAACTCTATTCACGAACAGAGAATATTGTAATTGTCACCTTAGGTGAAAATGGTTCTACAAGCTATGATGGTTCAAACTTTATATATGCACCATCAAAGAAAGTAACTGTAGCCGACACAATCGGTGCAGGAGACTCACATGTAGGTGCAGTAATCACTGGCTTATGCATGCATGCGGATATGAAAGACATCTTGCTATTTGCAAATGATATAGCAGGGGCAGTTGTATCTAAAAAAGGAGCAGGTTTAGAACCTGCATCCGCATTAGAAATTTATCATCAATACTTTTAAAAAGACCACATGTGTGGTCTTTCTTACTTCTTGGCTTTCTCGAAACGTTCTAATGCAGCAGAGAATGTACCTTGCATTAGAAGTGCTACCCGATCAACGATCTTTTGTGGATTTTCATGCATGCCATTTTCAATCCAGTCAAATACTACTCCAGCAAAGCTGAATCGATAGAAGGATGCTATGAAATGAATTGTTTCATTTGAAACATTATAATTCTTGGATAATTCACGAATTACATTTAATAGTAAGTACTCAGCCGCATCTTCTAGCATACGCATGATATGAGACTGTGAACGGGAGTGAATTGTATTTAGGATAAAATATTTTTCTTTCTCAATAATCTTAAAAGCAGATAGAAGTCCATCTTGCCAATTATCATAACTGCGTTGGGCTCCAATCGCTTCTTCACCCTCCGCAAGATAAATCCAATCAATCAAATCATATATATCATGGAAGTGATAATAAAATGTTTGGCGGTTTACACCGCAGTCATTTGTAAGATCGGTGATTGTAATCTTTTCGAGAGGCTTCTGTAATAAAATCTTCTTTAGAGAAGCGCCTAATGCTTTCTTTGTCAAATCGCTCATTTTGTATAACCTCCAGTACGTTTATTTTACGTGTAATATTAAATTATTTCTACAATAATACTTTATTTTTTGAACAATAATTGGTATTATAGTTCATGTCCTATGAAAACTTTGCAGGAATACCCAAGCGGTTGAAGGGGCAGGCTTGGAAAGCTTGTAGATCGGTAACACGGTGCCAGGGTTCAAATCCCTGTTCCTGCGCCATAGAATAAAACTCGCTAAAATAGCGAGTTTTTCTTTTGTGCTGGTCAACTGTTGGTCAACGATTGAAACGAAAAATACAGAGTATAGGGGATATACTCTGTATTTTTTATGTTATTTCTTATCGCTATTTTGTTCGTCTTGATTTGGGAGAGTTTGTTGGTTATTGTTTTGAGATTGTGTTGCATCTAATGTGCCTGTAAGAGTAACTGTTACTTGAATTTGGTTTCCATCTCTATCGATTGTT
>CALHUY010000098.1 GCA_938039295.1 uncultured Solobacterium sp. | reverse complement strand
ACTGTGAAATAAAATAATGGAGAATACTAACTGAATTGGTTAGTATTCTCTTTTTTCTCTATGATCAGGACTAGATTATTCCTGATTTCATAATAGAAAAAGCAGTAAACCAAATTTGATTTACTGTTTTGAGTTGCTACACAAATTACTTTTATTTAATTTTCTACTTCGATAAAGGTAAATTTATCAATTTGTAAATCTTAATAAATACCCATTGGGATCTTGTATTAAGAACTCGGTTTGCGTTTCTTCTGTACCATTAACTTGATATATGCTTCTGTTTAGTTCTCTGTATATTTCTAAATTTAAAGTTTTCACTAATTTATACAGCCCTTCAATATCATCAACGGCTATTGAAAAATTAATTCCTCTTCCCAAAGGATATATTAGCTCGCCTATATTCCAACCATTGTCATGAATTTGTTCAAACATAAATTGACTATCTTGAAAAGACATGAAAACGAATTTTTCTTCAGGACGTTCGTATTCAATCTTAAATCCTAAGTCATTATAAAACCTTTTGGTCTGTTCAATATCAAAAACCGATAACTCGGGAATCATCTTATTAAAATCCATATTCACTCCTTAACAAAAGTCTAATTTATTTCTCTAATTATTAAGTAATATTATACCATTTCAAGGCATTTTTTCCTCTGCCAGATTTCCCGCTTACTCGCTACTATTCTCCTTAGATTGTATTACCTTAAACAGTTTATCTTGAAATGTTTCCTTGCTCTTTTTATCAAAATATATCTCTGTTACAAAGGTTTTTTCATTTATCTTCTTTGTAAGAATGCCATCAGGCTTTTAGTGTTGTGCTTGTTCTTCTGTCTGTATTTCTTTAATATCTGTTTTCTCGTTTTCTGCCATTTAGTTCCTCCTTTCGACTTACAAAAAAAGATTTCCTGTGATTAGGAAACCTCTTTTGCGATTGGTTGATATTTACTTAATCGTTATAGCCCCTTTTTATAACTTCTTCTTTTTGTATAATTCTGGGAATAAGAATTCCAACATGATAGGGAAAATACCTTCCCAAGATTCTTCGCTGTGCGTACCATTAACCACAAGATTTGGATAGGTTACACAACCACCTTGTGTAAAGAGGTGATTGATATTTAACAACATATCTAACTCTCTTACAAGGCCTTTCTTTGTGCGTTCTTCATCTGATCCAAAATCAAGATAAATACGTGTTTCTTTAAACTTCTTCTTTTGAATGTGATTACATAACACATGGTAGTTGAAGATGTTGGCAGGGGATACACAACCTGCTTTTGAGAAATAATCGTTATACTCACTGATCATAAACTCGGACATGATTCCACCCATGGAAGAACCGGCGATACCTACATGTTTACGGTCTGTGTGAATGCGATAATGCTTTTGACAGTATGGTAAGAGTTTTTCGATAAACCACTTACCAGTAATCTGCCCACAGGATTGAATTTGAATACCTGTGAAAGTCTTTTCTGCGGTGAATGGACAGTATTCATCTAAACGCTCATCACCGATGTGATTACAATCTTGACCGATGATGACGATATCTAATTTCTGTTTGTCTAAGTACTTTTTAATACCCCAACATTTACCATAAGTAGCTGTTTTATTGTAGAAGAGGTTATGACCATCAAACATATATAGAACAGGATACTTCTTTTTACTTGTTGCGTAACTATCTGGAAGATATACCCAGACTTTGCGAGGACTTTGGTGTAAAGGCTCGATTGGTAGTGTGAATTTTTCTATTTTTCCCATGGTGATTTACCCATCCATTTGATTTTACTCTCTGTACCGTTTTTGATACGTTCGATATTTGCGTGATGACGATATACCACAAACAACCATAGTACAAAGATTGAAACTGTAATTGATATTGGATTTCCAATCAAGAAACTGATGAGAATACCAGAACCTAAACCAATTATGCTGGATAAGGAAACCATACGACAAAGATAGAGACTTACCAAGAATACAAGGAGTGGTAAGAAGAACTGATAGAAGTATTGGTGATTGATAAATGTAGCGATACCTAAGAAGAAACCGAAGGAAGTCGCAACTGCCTTACCACCTTTAAACTGTGCAAAGATTGGGAAGCAGTGTCCAATACAACAGGCTAGTCCTGCATAGATCATGGCATCCTTTGCGATGAAGCTAGCTAGTAACATGGAGAAGAATGCTTTGAGTGCATCAAGGATAATGACAGTGATACCAACTTTTTTGCCTAAAACGCGACCTGCATTTGTGCCACCAAGGTTACCTGAACCCTCTGTACGGATATCCTTATGGAAGAATACTTTTCCAATGACAAGTGACCATGGAACAGACCCAAATAAATAACTTAATATAATAACGCCAATGAAATTTAGCATAGAATAAATCCCCCTGTTGATATATTACCACATCAGTAATTTAGATATAAAATCAAAATGTTTGAACTAGGCTTTGTTGTTACAAAATCTGGTGATATGAACGTGTAGATTGTCGTTAGACAAGGATATTAAAGTAGCCTAATTATGATATAATACAAAGGTTATTAGGAGTTTTTGCATGGCGAATAGATATGATGATAACAGTATTCAAATTTTAGAAGGTTTAGAGGCAGTCAGAAAGCGCCCTGGCATGTATATCGGTTCTACCGATAGTAGAGGATTACATCATCTGATTTGGGAAATCGTTGATAACTCCATCGATGAAGCGTTAAACGGTTATGGTAAGAAAATCCAAATCACTTTAGAGGCAGATGGTAGTGTCACAATTCAGGACGAAGGTCGTGGTATGCCTATCGGTCAACATGCCAGCGGTGTAAATACATTGCAGGTTATTTTTACTGTGCTTCACGCTGGTGGTAAGTTCTCCAGTGAAGGTGGCTATAAGACGGCTGGTGGTTTACATGGTGTAGGTGCGTCAGTCGTAAATGCTTTAAGCGAATGGTTGATAGTAGAGGTTGCCCATGATGGGGAGCTCGTTCGTATGGAATTTGCGGATGGTGGTAAGAAGATTGGCAAGTTAGAACACTTAGGTAAGACCAACCGTACTGGCTCTACGGTACGTTTTAAACCAGATCCACGTATCTTCTCTACAACTGAGTATAAATACGATGTTGTCTGTGAAAGAGCGCGTGAAGAAGCTTTCTTATTAAGTGGAATTGCGATGGTCGTTAGCGATAAGCGCAATAAGAAAAATGAAACTGAAACATATCTATATGAAGATGGATTAACAGCCTTCTTAGGATACTTACATGAAGATCGTAATGTCTTAATGAACCCAGTGAAATTTAGTGGAGAAGCCAATGGTATCCAAGTCGAAGTTGCTTTCCAATATACAGATGATTATCAAGAGAATACATATAGCTTCGTTAACCTTGTTCGCACTAGCGATGGTGGTACACACGAAGTTGGTTTTAAGGGTGCTTTTACAAAAGCTATCAATGACTATGCAAGAAAATATGGCCTATTAAAGGCGAAGGATAAAAATCTGGAAGGTGGCGATGTACGTGAGGGTCTTACAACAATCCTTTCCGTATCTGTCCCTGAAGGATTATTACAGTTTGAAGGACAGACAAAGAGTAAGCTTGGAACTCCACAAGCTAAGACTGCAGTAGAAGCAGTTGTCTCTGAGAAGTTATCTTTCTGGTTAGAAGAAAATCGCAATCAATCAGATACATTAGTACGTAAGATGTTAAAGGCATCACTTGCCCGTATCGCTGCACGTAAGGCTCGAGATGAAATCCGTAAGGGTAAGCGTGTTGGTAAGGGTGAAAAGGTTTTATCTGGTAAGTTAGCACCTGCACAGACAAAGGATGCTCGTATAAAGGAACTATTCTTGGTCGAGGGTGACTCTGCCGGAGGTTCCGCAAAACAGGGAAGAGATTCTCATTATCAAGCAATCTTGCCACTACGTGGTAAGGTATTAAACACTGAGAAATGTACACTCGCTGATATTGAAAAGAATGAAGAGTTAAATACATTAATTTATACATTAGGTGCAGGTGTTGGTCCTGACTTTGACTACGAGGAATCGAATTATGGAAAAGTTATTATCATGACTGATGCAGATGACGATGGATCTCATATTCAGATTTTATTATTGACATTCTTCTATCGTTACATGCGTCCACTATTAGAGCAGGGAATGGTATATATTGCCTTACCTCCACTCTATAAAGTGACAAAGGGTAAGACGACACAATATGTTTATAGCGATCAAGAGTTAGATGCTTTACGTCGTAAACTTGGTAAAGTAGAAATTCAACGCTATAAAGGTTTAGGTGAAATGAACGCTACACAGTTATGGGAGACAACAATGGATCCATCCCGGCGTACACTGATTAAAGTGGGTATTAGTGATGGTGTTAAGGCTGAACGTCGTGTAACTGTACTTATGGGAGATAAAGCAGAATTACGTCGTAAGTGGATTGAAGATAACGTTTCATTTACATTAGAAGATACATTTGACTTGGAGGGCTAATGGTTAAGAAGAAGACAATCGTTGATAATACAAAATATAGACCAGAGCTACTCGAAGATATTATGGGAGCTGGCTTTGGTAGATATGCCAAATATATTATTCAAGAGCGTGCATTACCGGATGCACGTGATGGTTTAAAGCCAGTACAGCGTAGAATTTTATATGCCATGTACCATGATGGAAATACATGGGACCATGCATACCGTAAGTCTGCTAAGACAGTCGGTCTTGTAATTGGTAATTATCACCCACACGGTGATACTTCTGTCTACGATGCGATGGTACGTATGTCCCAAGATTGGAAGGTACGTTTACCACTTATTGACATGCATGGTAATAATGGTTCTATTGACGATGATCCAGCAGCTGCGATGCGTTATACCGAAGCTAGACTCGCGAAGGTTACGCAAGTTATGGAAGAAGACTTGGATAAGAATACCGTCGAAATGGCACCTAACTTTGACGATACAGAACATGAACCAACAGTACTCCCTGTACCGTTTCCTGTCATGCTAGTCAATGGTGCAACAGGTATTGCGGCAGGTTATGCGACAAATATGCCACCACATAACTTAAATGAAGTTGTGGATGCGACAATCTACCGTATTCAAAATCCAGAGAGTGCTTTGACAGACGTGATGGATATTTTAACCGGTCCAGACTTTCCGACTGGTGGTATCGTACAGGGGGAAGCAGGTATTCGTGATGCCTTTACAACTGGTAAGGGTAGAATTGTTGTGCGTTCCAAGTGTGAAATTCATGAGGAGAAATCTTGCCAACAAATCATTGTCACAGAAATCCCTTATGAAGTTGTTAAAGCACAGCTTGTTAAGAAGATGGATGAAATCCGTGTATCCAAAGATATCGATGGTATCTTAGATGTACGTGATGAATCTGACCGTGAAGGTATGCGTATTGTTATTGATGTTCGCAAGGATATCGATGCTAATATGATTCTCAATTATTTCTATAAGAATACAGACCTACAGGTCTACTATAACTACAATAACGTCGCAATCATTGATAAGCGTCCTGTTCAGGTAGGGTTACTTGGATTATTGGATGCGTTTATCGCATTCCGTAAGGAAGTCGTATTACGTCGTTCTCGTTATGAGTTAGATAAGATGGAAGCCCGTTGTCATATCATTGAAGGTTTGATGAAGGCTGTTTCCATCTTAGATGAAGTGATTCGTATTATTCGTGCTTCCCAAGATAAGGGTGATGCGAAACGTAACTTGATGAATGAATTTGGCTTTGATGAACCACAGTCTGAAGCTATCGTTTCCTTACGTCTATATCGTTTATCCAATACGGATGTCATTACATTACGTGAAGAGTTTGCGGAGCTTGTCAATCAGATTGAAGAGACAAAGGCAATCATTGAAAATGAAAATGTATTGCATTCCGTCATCATTAAGGAATTACGAAATGTGAAGAGAGAGTATGGTCAAGAACGTCGCACACGTATTGAAGCTGAGGTTGAAGAAATTAACTATGATAAGACTGCAATGATTGCAAATGAGCGTGTTGTAGTAACTGTCAGTCGTGATGGTTATCTCAAGCGAGTATCCATGCGTAGCTATAACGCAGTCGGTGACCAAGAAACAGCTATCAAAGATGGAGATGTACTGATTGGTACAACAGAGTGTGATACACTCGATACACTATTACTATTTACATCTAAAGGTAATTACGCATCTATTCCAGTTTGGCAAATTGAAGAAGGCAAATGGAAAGATGTTGGTATGCATCTAAATAAAGTTGTACGTATCGATGGTGAAGATAAAATTAAGAATGCGATTCTCATCAAGAGTTTCGATACGTATGCATGGATTGTGACAGTAAGTTCTGCTGGACAAATCAAGAAGACTCCAGTGAATCACTGGCAAGTAGAGCGTAACAATAAAGTCATGACAGCGATGAACCTTGGCAAGGGTGCAGAAATGATCAATGCCTTTATTGCATATAGTAACCAACAGATCTTAATGGTAAGTAAAGATGGTTATTCTTATCGCTTTGCGGTTGAAGATATTCCAGCCACTGGTGTTAAGTCCAAGGGTGTTAAGGCAATGAATCTTGGTAAAGGTGATGCATTAGCATGGGGATGTGTTATGAATGCGGAAGATCCAGCTGTCCTCTTTATGACAAATGTTGGACAGATGAAGCGTATTCATACGGAAGAAATCGTCTTTGGTAATCGACCAATGAAGGGTAACTTAATTTGTAAACGTTTAAAGACAAATCCAAGTATTGTAACATTTGCGAAAGCAGTTAGTGCAGGAGAAGAGTTAATCTTCAAAGATCCAGAAAGACAAGTATTACGTGCTTCTGAAATACCACTTAAACCACGTGAAAGTGGATTTGGATCCCCACTTGTACTGAAGGATGGTTGGAGTCTATATCGTGGTATTGATGAATGTCGTATTATTGATATACCAACAGACGCAGATAACGAAGTACATGAAGATGTAGAACGTTTAAGTCTATTTGATGAGAAGGAAGGCTAATCATGACAGTATGTAAAGGATGCGGTGCAGTATTACAAACAACTGATTCAAAAGCGATTGGTTATAGTCCTAAAGCTGAGGCGGAATATTGTCAAAGATGTTTCCGTTTGATTCACTATGATGATTTAACAATCTCCATGAAGACGGGTATCGATCCAGTTGCGGTTGTTAACCGTATCGCAAAGATGGATGCGTTAATTCTATGGGTGATTGATCTATATGATTTTGAGGCAGGTATGATTAACGGTATTAACCGTAAATTTGCCAATCAAGATATTGTGATGGTTGCGACAAAGAGAGACTTATTACCTGCATCATGTGGAGAAGAGAAAATCGCACATTTTGTCTTTGGACGACTCAAAGATTTGGGTATTCGCATTGAACGACTTATTCTTGCGTCCAAAGAAGAAAAGATGGGTGTCGAAGAAATCAAAGAATGTGTTGATGAACTCGCAAATGGTAGAAAAATAGTTGTGATAGGAAAAGCCAACTCTGGCAAGAGTACCCTTATCAACAACCTAATGTCTACACAGGTTCTAACCGCATCTAGATATCCAGGCACTACATTAGATTTCAATGAATTAGAAATTGATGGACATACTTACATCGATACACCAGGTATTGAAATTGATCATAGTATGTTAATGGAAGTTAGTGAGGCAGATTTAAAGACAATCATGCCAAGCAAGAGTGTAAAACCACAGGTGTTCCAACTACGTGGTGAGCAGAGCTTCTTTGTAGGAGGCTTAGCACGTCTAGATTTATCAGGTTGTAATCATGCAAGTTGTGTATGGTATCTCAGTGAACGTCTTAACGTTCATCGTACCAATGGCAACTACGCAGATGAAAAATGGAATACACATGTTGGAACATTATTTGTGCCAACAGCCATTGAGACAGAAATGAAGAAATATACAATTCATAAGGACATGCCAAAGGTAGACGTCGTGATTGATGGATTAGGATGGGCATGTGTAAGTGGAGAGGTCAGTACAATTACAGTACATGTACCAAAGAGTGTCAGTGTGACATTCAGAAAGGCAATGTTATGAGTTTAACAACAAAACAAAGAGCGTATCTAAGAGGACTAGCACAGACAGAACGTGCAATTTTCCAGATTGGCAAAGACGGCTTAAGCGATAACCTAGTAGAAACTGTAAACAACGGTTTACGTACAAGAGAACTCATTAAAATCTCAGTGCTTAAGACAGTTACTACAGACCTTAAGGAACTGGCATTTGATTTAAGCATGCATACAAAGTCTGAACTTGTACAAGTTATCGGAAGACAAATCGTTCTCTACAAGAAGGCAAAGGAACCAAAGATCGTTTTACCATGATCGTATATACAGCACCCTTTGATCCAATTACAGATGATGAACTACAACAATTAAAAAACTATCATAAACAAACTGGTAAGCCGGTTGCGCTTGCGATAGTTGGCGATGGTATTCTAAACTATGACAAGCGAAAGAAGTTATGTATGCGTGCATGTAGTCCATATCGATATCTACATGTTGTAGAAATGAAACAGAATGATATATGTATCGCACTACAATCAGAAACAGAAACTGAAGTGCGAAAAGGATTCTTCTACTTAAGCGCAAAAGGAATACGTAAGATACTTTTAGAGAATGGTTACTACTTTGAAGAAGTAACAAAAGCGCAGTGTAATCCTAACCGTGCAGCACATTCAGTTCGTGTCGGTCATACTGCATTGAAACTTGCAAGAATTCATCATCTGAACAAACAACTCGCATATCAAATGGGTTTATTACATGATGTCACAAAGAAAATGAGTGATGAGGAGGGATATCAACTTCTAGCACACTTTAGACCTGAAGTATTAAAACTAGATCCTGCAATTTGGCATAGCTATACTGCAGTTATTTGGCTAAAACAGAATCTATGCTGTTATAATAAGAAAATCTTACAAGCAATCGAACACCATACCCTTGGGGATGGCAAAAGTGCGTATGATTATATCTTATATATTGCAGATAAGATTGAACCAGGTCGTCATTATGACGTGACCATGCATACAAAAATCGCAGAGAGAAATCTCAAACAAGGGGCAGAATATGTCCTTGAAGATGCGAAAAAATACATACTCGAAAAGGAGGGGAAACATGTCTGAATTACTAAATTTAGTACGTCATACATTAGATGAGAAATTGGCAGAGAATATCGTTACAATCGATATCCGCAATGTCAATGCATATACAGACTACTATGTCATCTGTACTGCAAAGAATCCTAGACACGCAAATTCTCTTGTGGAATTTGTTGAAAAAGAAGTAACGAAGAATGGCTTTGATGTGCGTCTTCGTGAAGGTGAAAGGGAATCTACTTGGGTACTGATTGACATGAATGAAGTGGTTGTACATATCTTTACAGAAGATGCTAGAAGTACATATCGCTTAGAAGCTTTATGGGCTGATCAGCCACAAGAAACAATGTAACAAATATGAAGATGTTTTGATGACATCTTCTTTTCAAACGAAGGGTGGTAAGTTAACAGTATGATTCAAACAATCTTATGGGATATCGATGGAACAATATTAAATTTCCATAGAAGTGCAGAAAATTCATTGAAAAATACATTCAAGAAGTTTGGCTATGGTGAGATTACAGATGAACTTCTACACATGTACGAAGAAATTAATGATGTCTATTGGTGTAAACTTGAAAAAGGGGAAATCACAAAAGAGAAACTACTCGTAGAACGTTTTGTGGAGTTCTTTACTAAGATTGGTGTGGAGACTACACGTGTTGTAGAGTTTAATCAAGCATACTTAAATGGATTACTAGATACAGTTGTCTTTATGCCTGAGGCATATGAAACTGTAAAGAAACTACACCCAGAATATAAACAATACATCGTAACCAACGGTGTAAAAGAGTTACAGCGTAAGAAGATTGCCAAAGCACATATCGAAGAATTCTTTGATGGTATCTTTATCTCAGATGAAATCGGATATGAAAAACCGCATATTGAATTCTTCAATTATGTCTTTGATAGAATTCCAACAAAAAATCCTGATGAAGTAATTATCATCGGCGATTCTTTGACGAGTGATATTGCTGGAGGTATACGTGCAGGGATTCATACTTGTTGGTATCATCCAAACAATGAAGAAAATCACAGCGATGTTAAACCAGAGTTTACAGTTACATCGCATCTTGCATTCCAAGAAATATTAAAACAGTTATAAGGGAGTAAACATATGAAGTGGTATGAACAAAAATATGTAAATCATCGAGATTGGATACTTGATCAAATGGGCTTGCTTGGTATGGATAGTACAGAGCTTGTCGTTGTTTTACTCATTGATTTTATGAATCAAAATCATATTGAAATCACGATGGATGCCCTTCGGGAAAAAACAGGAATACAAGAAGAGGAATTAAACCGTGTCATTTCAGCACTTTGTGCAAAGAAGTATTTAAAGATAAAAGCTTCCGCAAGAGCTGTTGTCTTCGATTTATCAGGACTATTTGAAACGGATATCGCAAGAGTCGAAAATATTCTAGATCGTTCACTCATCGATACATTTGAAACAGAATTTGGTAGAACGTTAAGTCAAAATGAAATGCAGAAAATTAGTGATTGGAATAAGGTGACAGACAAACGTTTGATTATTGCGGCATTACGTGAAGCCAGCGCTTACCAACATCTAAACTTAGGGTATATTGAAAAGATTTTGTCTGATTGGAAACAGAAGAATATCACAGCAGATTCCATAGGAACGGAGAAAAAATAATGGAGCGTTTATCTGTACCATTTATTTTGGAGTATCTACAGAAGTTACATCCAAATGCACATTGTGAATTGACGCATCGTAATCCCTATGAACTATCTGTTGCGGTAATCCTTTCTGCTCAAACAACAGACGTATCCGTTAATCGTGTAACACCTGCATTATTTAAAGCATATCCATCTCCATATGAATTAGCCAAAGCACCAACTAAAGATGTAGAGAAGTATATCGCATCCCTTGGTTTATATCGTAATAAGGCAAAACAAATTGTTGGTTTTGCGCAAGGTGTTGTCGAACAGTTCCATGGAGAAGTGCCACATACAATGGAAGAGTTAACAACTCTACCTGGTATTGGTAGAAAGTGTGCAAATGTCATTATGGCTGAATGTTTTAACATTCCAAGTATTGCGGTAGACACACACGTTGCACGAATCTCCCGAAGACTCGGACTATGTTATCAAAAGGATGATGTTGAAAAGATAGAGCGTAAGTTAATGCGTAAGATTCCACGTGATCGTTGGATTAAAACCCATCATCAGATGATATTCTTTGGTCGATATCTCTGTCATGCACGTAATCCAGAGTGTTACCGTTGTCCATTCGTGAATGGATGTCATGAAAAGCAGAAGAATTTAACACCACCAACGAAGAAATAAACAAGACAATCGAATAGCACTTTATATAGCTGGATATGAAAAAGATAAGTTTCATCAAGATAGGAAAAGTCCTATCTTTTTTGTTGAGATGAATGTGAATTGATACAGTGACAAGAAACACTAAAATAGAATATGTAATAGTTGTCACATGTTTACATAGATGTTACGATAGTATGGCTTATGAGAAATACTCATAACAGGGAGGGAAAATGAAGAAATTAACAGCATTATTAGCTAGTGCAACAATGGCTTTGTCACTTGTAGGATGCTCAACAGGTAAGACATACACTGGTGAAGCATTTGGTCATGACAAGGAAAATCCAGTTAAAGTTACTTTAACAATCAAGGATAAGACAATCACTAAAGTAGAAGTTGATGCGTCTCATGAAACAAATGGTATTGGTTCAAAGGCAGCAGAAACAATGCCAGGTGCAATCGTCGCAGCTAACTCATTAGATGTTGACGGTGTATCAGGTGCTACACAGACATCCAAGGCTATCATCGAAGCAGCTACAGCAGCTTTGAAACAAGCAGGACTTGAACCATCAGATTTAGTAAGCAAGAATACAAGCACAACGAAGGCAAAGGATATTGAAGAAACAGTAGACGTTGTTGTAGTTGGTGCAG
This sequence comes from uncultured Solobacterium sp., assembly GCA_938039295.1. Taxonomy (GTDB): domain Bacteria; phylum Bacillota_I; class Bacilli_A; order Erysipelotrichales; family Erysipelotrichaceae; genus Bulleidia. Next base: position 11,531 of record CALHUY010000098.1, on the reverse strand, counting down.
GTGGAGCTGGTATGACAGCTGCTATTACTGCAACAGATGCAGGTAAGAAAGTTATCGTAGTAGAAAGCCAACCAATTGCTGGTGGTAACTCTGTACGTTCAACTGGTGGTATGAATGCGGCTAAGACACCATACCAAGATAAGAACGAATTTGCTGAAGCAGCAGGTGTTGAAAAGACATTGGCTACAGCAGCTGAAAAGTTCGCAGATAACGAAACAATTACAGCTTTAGCAGCGACTGTTAAGGCGCAATGGGAGGCATACCAAGCAAACCCACAGGGATACTTTGATTCTGTTGAATTAATGGAATTAGATACATTAATCGGTGGTAAGGGTAAGAACAACCCAGAACTCGTTAAGGCTCTTGCAGAAAATTCTGCAGCCGCTATCGAATGGTTAGCATCTATCGGTGCAGACGTTAAGAACGTTGGTGCATTCGGTGGCGCTTCTGTTAAGAGAATTCACCGTCCAGTAAACGCTGATGGCAAGGTAACAGCTGTTGGTGCTTACATCGTTCCAATCTTAGAAAAGAACTTACAAGATCGTAATGTTCAGTTCTTATTTGATACAACAGCTAACGAAATCATCATGAAGGATGGTAAGGCAGTTGGTATCAAGGCTACAGGTAAGGATGGCAACAAGGTAACTATCAATGCGAAGTCAGTTGTAATCGCAACTGGTGGTTTCGGTGCTAACGCTGAAATGGTTGAAAAGTACAAGCCAGAATTAAAGGGCTTTGCGACAACAAATGCAGAAGGTGCACAGGGTCAAGGTATTGATATGGCTACAGCAGTAGGTGCTGCTACAGTGGATATGGATCAGATTCAGATTCACCCAACAGTACATATTGAAGAAGATGGCAATGCACACTTAATCACTGAAGGTCTTCGTGGAGATGGTGCTATCTTAGTTAACGCTGAAGGTAAGAGATTCTATGATGAAGTTTCTACACGTGATAAGGTATCTGCAGCTATCATCGCTCAACCAGAAAAGAGCGCATGGTTAGTTGTTGACCAGTCAATGGTTGATAAGTCTGCTGTTATCGCTGGCTATATCAAGTCTGGTTATACAGTAACAGGTGCTACATATGAAGAACTTGCAAAGGCTATGGGTGTTGATGAAGCTACATTCGTAAGTACAATGAACACTTGGAACCAAGCTGTTGAAGCGAAGAGTGATACAGAATTCAATCGTACAAGTTTCGCAAATCCTCTAACTGCAGCTCCTTACTATGCAATTAAGATTACACCTGCTGTTCACCATACAATGGGTGGTATCGTAATCAATCCTAAGGCAGAAGTATTAAATGAAAAGGGAGAAGTTATCTCTGGATTATTCGCTGCTGGTGAAGTTACTGGTGGTGTTCATGGCGCTAACCGTTTAGGTGGTAACGCTGTAGCTGACTTTACAGTATTCGGTAGAATCGCTGGACAAAGCGCAGCAGACAACGCTAAATAATCACATTTACATAAAGGATACCGTTGAGGTATCCTTTTAATGTACAATGGAGAACATATGAAACTAAAAGATGTATTACGTCAGTATGACGAAGAATCATTATATTTTTACGCAAGAGATTTGGGCATTCAGGCTGCGAAAGATATTTTGCCAGAAGAACTCTACGAGACAATGGTAGAGAGAATTCTAAATAATCATCATATCGAAAAACGATTATCAATACTGGATGATCAAACCTATCAGGTATTCTTAGAGGTACTTTCAGATGAAGAAATCGAAGAGAAAGATAATCTGCGGCTAGAGCGTTTATTGGATTATGATTTAATCGCATTTGAAGGGGATGAACTGTTCGTTGTTGAGGAAGTAAAAGAAATCTTTCTAAATTTACAAAATGAATTATCCTTCCAACTAGAACGTTTACAGAAGGTATGGTTACTACAGTGCCAACAAGTAGTTACACACTATTGGGGTGAGTGTTCAATTGAGCAGTTTCAAAAGTTACTCTTGTTGAAAGAGTGTTTTAGAGAAGAAGTTGATATCCAAATGCTTTTACAAGATCTTCCTATAGGGGAGGTACAGATTGCGGTGAAAGAGAACCAGGTTTATTGGCGCTCACTACCAAATTCTGTCATGTTGAAAGAGTATCGCGTGTCTCAAAAACGTTTTGACTACTATATTCCTACAGTTGAAGAAATTGAGATGTTATTTGAATACGATTATGATATCCAACAAGAAGGTATCCAGAGGTTAAAAACAATCCTAATGTCAAATCATCTAGAGAAAGAAGTGGTTGATCAACTTCTACATGAAGTATGGAATGATCTTTCCTACGGTTTAGATGTCCAAGGAATCTATGCTCGCTGTTTAGAAAAAACAGGACTATCCTCGAAAGAGTTACCAGTAACAGTATTTGAAGAAATTGATCAGAGTTGCCGTAAGTTTATCTACCGTGGCCATACATACTTAGAAATAAACAATTGAACAACTGGGCAAATGAATAACGAGGAGAACAGATAGGTGTTATAATCTCATATAATTTGAGGGAAAGAGGAATTATATGTTATTGAGTACAACAATCGGTATATTAATACCATTTATCGGTACATCTTTAGGTGCCGCAATGGTGTTTGTCTTAAAAGATAAAATGAGTGAGAAGTTACAGAAGGGATTAACTGGATTTGCGGCAGGTGTCATGGTAGCCGCATCTTTCTGGAGTTTGCTAGTTCCTGCCCTGGAACAAGCATCATCTCTTGGAAAGTTTTCATTTATTCCTGCAGCCGTAGGCTTTTTGGTGGGTGTGGGTTTCTTATTATTCTTAGATGAAGTAACACCACACATGCACTTAGATAACACAGAAGAAGGTCCTAAAGAGAATCGTTTATCACGTTCCATGAAGTTGATACTTGCGGTAACACTACATAATATTCCAGAAGGAATGGCTGTTGGTGTTGTCTATGCAGGTTGGTTAAATGGAAATAGTTCGATTACCTACTTTGGTGCACTTGCTTTAGCACTTGGTATTGCGATTCAAAACTTCCCAGAGGGAGCAATCGTGTCGATGCCACTTAGAGCAGAGGGGATGCCAAAGTGGAAGACCTTTGTGTATGGTGTATTATCAGGTTTGGTTGAACCAATTGGTTCTATCATCACAATTTTATTTGCGACACAAGTCGTGCCTTTATTACCGTACTTCTTGAGTTTTGCGGCAGGTGCGATGATGTATGTCGTTGTAGAAGAATTGATTCCTGAGATGTCAGAAGGAACACATACAAACATTGGTACTGTCTTATTCTCATTAGGCTTTGTGACAATGATGATCTTAGATGTAGCACTTGGATAAAATGAAAACGATTCTTCATATGAAGAATCGTCTTTTATATTTTTCTCTTCTGCAGAGTATTTGTTTGGGTTAATTATGCAGAAACTTCTGCATAAGATTCATAACGGTACTCGTTAATAATATTGATTGTACCGGATTCAGCTTCACGGACTAGTTCAGCTTGTCTGCTGGCATCTGCATATTCAATGACTGTACTACCGTTACTATTGGCTGTGTATTCAATTCTATAGCTCAATATGAAAACCTCCTTTCCTTTTTTGGATAAATGAAATGTATTGTTACAACTTCCTTATCATTGAAAGATTATAGGGCACAATATCAATTTTTGCAAATAAAATGCATAGAAAAAAGTCTTCCGAAGAAGACTTTTAGAAGTAAATGTAGACTGTAACAGTAGAACCTTTTCTGATTTGTTTACCGATGAGGCTGTTACCATTACTATCACGTACATCCTGAACTCTACCACTCATGGATGCGATGGTATCTCCAACAGCACGGTTAATTGTGATGTTGTTTGCATTACCCCATTCAACGTATTGACGAGGATCACTGTAACTTGGTACGGTGACTTTCGCTACTGGTGTACGGAAGCTTACGCAGACTTCATTAGAAGCGACTGTATCCGTCTTTTCGTATCCATAGTAACCACATACCTGTGTATCCGTATCAGGTTGTAGACCATCGATTACCTTCGATAGTTTATCACCTGTGTAGTTAATCGTTGCGACAACAGCACTATTTTGAACGACACGAGCCTTGTATGTAATTGGACCAGTGATCCAAGAGATATCGAAGGTCTTATCATCGTGACTTTCTTCAACAAGTTTCGTTGCGTCAGGATATGGTGTCCATTCGAAGTTTACAGTATCATTACTATCGTTATAAGAAGCTGTAAAGGATGATAGGTTCTGTGGAGCTGTAATGAGGTTTGTATATGTACCAAGTTTAGAGAACTCAGTCTTTACAAGACCTGTAGAAACATAATCCGATGGAATTGTTTCATCTGGTGCTACATATGGATATAAACCTGTAATGTGTGTAATCTTACTGATACCTTCAGGCATTGCAAGTTCACCAGGTGTACCATAGATACCTTCTAATGTATCTAGCACAGTACTGATAATCGCACCAGGTATATTCATATTAAGCTTCCATCTAGAGAAGTAAGTATCTGCACCAGCAACTGCCTTTTCATAACCAGACCATACAGCAATCGTGAACTGTGTTGTTTGACCAACCATCCATTCATCCTTGGCAGCACCAACTGGGATACCATATTCTAGACCAGCGTCACCCCAGTCAGTTGTACCTGTCTTACCATATACTGGATAACCCTTACGGATTGCGTACATGTAGTTACCCCAGTTTTGTTCAACTGCATTACGCATCAAGTAAGAGGCTAGGTAAGCGGCTTGTGGAGATAGAACAGATGTTCCTGTTGTTGGAGCTACATATGGTTCCTTCTGACCGTTACGGTAGAAGATTGTGTTGATTGTATGAGGCTTGATATAGTTACCACCATTGATGAGTACGCCTGTAGCCGCTGCAAGTTCCTTGGCAGATACACGCATATTACCTCCACCAATTGCGAAGCTAATATCGAATAGCTCTGGTGTAAATTGACTAAAGCCTAAAGAAGTTAAGTAGTTTGTAACACGCTGCACACCCGATTTATCGATGACAGCCTGTAATGTGTTAATCGCGACAGTATTTAGAGAAAGACCAACAGCCTTAGGTAAATCTACAACTCCCCATTTTGTATTGTCGAAGTTATTGAATGTCCAGTTACCATATGTAACAGGCTTATCAAGAACTGTATGGGAGGTTGCCCAACCTAAATCTTCAAATGCTAATGCATAATCAAGAACTGGTTTGATAGTAGAACCTGGCTGATTGAACTGTTCTGTAGCGTGATCCAATAACATGGAACCACCACTTGCCCAGTTTCTACCACCCATGATACCAACGATTTCACCTGTCTGGTTGTTGATAACGATAGAACCTAATTCATATAAATCATCAGGGAAATCAATACCAGCTGTACCAGCCTGAATACTTTCGAGCTGTGCTTGTACAGTAGGGTTCATGTTTGTGTGGATTTCCATTGAAACGTTCATTGGATCAAGTCCAGTCACTTCACGAGCCTCTTTGAGAGCCGCATCAATATATGCCTGATATGTATAGTTTGAATTGAGTGTTGATTTTGAGTCAATGAGTAAGTCTTCAACTTTAATAGACTTAGCAAGGTCACATTCTTCTTGGGTAATGTAGCCATGGTAAACCATCAAGTCTAATACCGTATTACGACGCTTCGTCGCTTTATCAAGGTAATTATGCGGGTCAAATGTATATGGCGAGTTAATGACACCCGCAAGCATTGCGCTTTCCGCAAGGTTTAATTCCCAAACATTCTTACCGTAATACTGTAAGGATGCCTTTTGTACACCACGGATATTACCAACACCACCGAAGTTCATCTTATTTAGATACATCGTAAAGATTTCTTCTTTAGAGGAGTTCTTTTCAAGTTCCATTGCTAAAGCAATCTGTTGTACCTTATATTGGATGTTCTTAGTCTTGGAAGTTCCCGCTTGGTCATCGACGAAGTAGGTTAACTTAACCAGCTGCATCGTAAATGTAGAACCACCTTGCATAGAACCACGAAGTACAGTTTCAATAATTGACTTTGTAAAACGAGGGATGTCAAATCCGTTATGGCTAAAGTAGCGTGAGTCTTCGACTGCTAAGAATGCGTCAACCATAGACTCTGGAATTTGATTATAAACAACGTTTTCACGTAGTGTTTGACCAACGTCAGCTAGCTTATTGCCGCTTGCGTCTAGCACTATCGTGGATTGGAAGTTTGTAAAGTCATCCAGTTTGAATTCTGGTGTTCCTTTTAAGAGTGTACTAATAGCGATAGCTCCAACAGCAGCTCCAACGAATTCAAAGCCAACGATGATAGCCATAAATAACGTTAGAATTCTAAAACCATGTATCTTACGCTTTATGCCAGGTTTTTTCTTTTGTTTATTTGTCATTGTTTCCTCCTGAGATGAAGTATAACTGATCGATAATCTTTAAATAATCAATCGGGGTTACATATGTACTGGGAATCATATACCCATTGTCTTGAAACCATTGATAGGGGATGGAATGTCGCTTGCTTTCTTTGACAAAGCGAACTATATCCTCAGCTTTTATATAATAGGTTTCATCGAACAATGTCCATTTTACAATCAAAAAGGCGATAGCACCATGATTGATTACATTTTGTAAATGTTGAACTTGGTGGGCATGTAGTGATTTTAAAGGAAAAGAGGTATGAGAAGCGCATTCCTTAGCCTCAAAATCAATATATTTTCCACGATAGATACCATTGTAGTCGGTCGTAGAAGGAAGTTTAAAATAAGCTTCCGTAATTTTAGCAGCACTACGTGCTGGATAATCGACTTTTACAATCGTAACTGGTGTTGGTTTCTTATGAATGACCGCTTTATCAATACTTAGATAAAACATATTTGTTACGTTAATATCTTTTTCAAGTACCATACCTCTGCCGCCGGCGGAAGTAGGTTTCGATGTATATGCTTTTTTCTTTCCGTTTGGATAATTGACCATACAAAAAATTCCCATTTATATTATACAGATGTTCACATAAATAAGGAAGTTTTATTGCTTTTAGGATAGTGAAATGAGATAATAAATAAGCATTCATAGGAGGATAGTTATGGCTGGTAAATTAAATCTAGATCCACAGAAAATTGTTGATAAAGAACTTGATATTGATTTTAAGGGATATAATCCTGATCAAGTTGACCATCTTTTAGATGAGATCATTCAAGACTATCAGACATATGAAAATATGATTGCAGATTTGACAAAGAAGGCTGAAGAGTTGGAACGTACAAACGCTTCACTCCGTGCAAAGCTTATCGAAGTGGAAGGTAAGATTAAGGCACAGGAAGACTTAGATCCAATCTCACAAGGTGCTTCTAATGTTGATATTCTGAAACGTCTGAGTCGTCTTGAAAGACAAGTATTCTCAAACAATAACGAATAAGAAAATGATATACGTACATGAGGCAGTCGCTGGCACCTATGGTGTTAGAGGAAAGTCCATGCTCGCACCATCTGCGATGATGGTAGTGTTTGTGCCGGCCTAATCAATAAGACCGGGTATCGAAAGATAACGGCGGAGCGAGAACCTAAAACTTCGGTCATGGTTTAAGCCCTTAAGGTGTCACAGTGACGTAGCCGATAGGGAAACCTATCGGGTGGAACGAGATAAACCCCGCAAGCGAGAAACTCAAATTTGGTAGAGGAACTGCAGAAGGCGAACTGAAGCGTGATGCAGGTGCGAAAGCACAGATAAATGGCTGCCCCTGGAAACAGGACAGAACATGGCTTACAATTGTACGCATTTATGGAGGATGAATTTCCTCCTTTTTTCTTACATTTATACAGATATAAACAAATGATAGAATATGGTATACTAAAGGACGGTAAAGAGAGGGAAAATCATGAATCTTCCAAATCGATTGACATTATTCAGAATTGTACTGATTCCAGTAATTATTCTGGTTTATTTATTTCCATATAGTGCATTTGGAATTACACCGACAAGTTTCTATGTACAACATGTATCAATCTCTGTGATTGATATTGTGGCACTACTAATCTATATCTTAGCGGCAATTACAGATGCGATTGATGGTCATATTGCTCGTAGTAGAAATATGATCACTACATTTGGTAAGTTTGCTGATCCTATCGCAGATAAGCTATTAACAACAACAATGTTCCTATTGTTTATCTCTAGGGGTATTATTCCAGTTATCCCAGTCATTATTATGATTGCACGTGATACGGTTGTGGATGGTTGTCGTATGATGGCTAGTGCAAATGGCAAGGTGGTTGCGGCTGGTATGATGGGTAAGCTAAAGACAGTGTTACAGATGGTTACAGTTGCATTAATTCTATTAAACAATCTTCCATTTGAACTATTAGGATTACCAGTTAGTATGATTATGTTGTGGTTCTCTGCACTAGTAAGTTTTATTTCTGGTGTACAGTACTTCATGCAGATGAAAGATGATATTTTAGAATCAAAATAATCGTGGAATTATTTTAAAACAAACATACATATAATCAGGAGGAGTTATTATGGCGGCAGAGAAAAAAGAAAAGACAGTTACCGCAGATAAGCGAGATCAACTACTTGCGGATGCACTAAAGGCAATTGAAAAGGAATACGGAAAAGGCAGTATTATGCGCCTTGGAGACCGTGCTGATGTATCAGTAGATGCAATTCCATCCGGTTCTTTGGCATTAGATAGTGCATTAGGTATCGGTGGTTATCCAAAGGGAAGAATCATTGAAATTTACGGACCAGAATCTTCTGGTAAGACAACACTTGCATTACATGCAATCGCAGAATGCCAAAAACAAGGTGGCAGATGCGCATTTATCGATGCAGAAAACGCAATCGATCCACTCTATGCGAAAAAGCTAGGTGTAGATATTGATGAACTTATCTTGTCTCAACCTGACTCTGGAGAACAGGCATTAGAAATTACAGAAGTATTGATTAAGTCAGGTGCGATTGACTTAGTTGTTATTGACTCTGTAGCTGCACTTGTTCCACAGGCTGAATTAGATGGTGAAATGGGAGATGCATCTGTAGGTCTACAGGCACGTTTGATGTCTAAGGCAATGCGTAAGTTAGCAGGTGTTATGAACCGTTCCAATACAACCGCAATCTTTATCAACCAGTTACGTGAGAAGGTTGGTATCATGTTTGGTAATCCAGAAACAACACCAGGTGGTCGTGCGCTTAAATTCTACTCATCCGTACGTTTAGATGTACGTAAGGGTGAAGCACTCAAGGAAGGAAGCGAAGTAATCGGCTCTGCTACAAAGGTAAAAGTTGTTAAGAACAAGGTAGCTCCTCCATTTAAGGTGGCAGTTGTAAACATGATTTTTGGACAAGGTATCTCTCATATCGATGAAGTTATCAGTTTAGCAGTAGAAAATGACATCATTGAAAAAGCAGGTGCTTGGTTCTCCTACAAGGGGGAAAAACTTGGACAGGGCTTCAACTCTGTACGTGAGTATATGAAGAATCATCCAGAATTTGATGCAGAGATTACAGAACTTGTAAAAGCAAAGTTATTCCCTACAACAGAAGCTGATTCCACAGAAACAACAGAAGAATAATCGTTAGACCTTTACAAAGTGTGAAGGTCTTTTCTTTCACGAATGTACGATACAGAAAAGAATCGTAATTTGTTGTATGATTATCCTGTATGAAAACAAATTATCTAAGGTTCTATGAAGAACTTACAAAAAACTATCAAACAGACACAAAGCGTAATCAATTACGTCTGTGTAATAAAATTGTGACAAATATATATTACGTTGTATATCCATTACTGTTGTTATATCTATTTGTAAAACAAAGTGAAAAGTTATTACCGACAATTTTAATTCCACTACTTTCAATTGTCGCAATCACATTGTTACGGAAAGTACTAGCACGTCCTCGTCCTTATGAGGAATATCCTATTGATCAAATCTTGGAGAAAGAAACCCAACATAATGCGATGCCTAGTCGACATGTATTTTCAGCCTCAATAATCGCGATGATGTGCTTCTCGGTTTCTCCAATACTTGCATGCATACTATTGGTTCTAGCTGCAATAGAAGGATACATCCGTGTAGTAGGGGGAGTGCATTATCCACGTGATGTGATTGTTGGATATTTTCTGGGAGTATTTTTTGGTTTATTCATTCTGTAAAAGTTTATGTTTTGTTGGTTCTGTGATATAACTTTACTAGAAAGGTCACATCGTATGATGTGTGGTGATTGAGAAGAACATGAGCCTTTAATCCGATTTTAAGCATATGAAAAGAGAACATTTAATAAACATCTTTTCATGCGTGGAAACGGATTAAAACCTCTTTACAGAGAATTTTTGTCTGCTTTTTTCGCGTGAAAAGAGCAGATTTTTTTATAGGAGGTTATCAAATGATAGAAATTCATAATTTAACAATATCTCATCGATATGATTTACGTAAGATTATCGATAATCTTACACTTACAGTTAAACCAACTGATAAAATTGCCATCATTGGCGAAGAAGGAAATGGGAAATCTACATTACTCAAATGTATCGTTGATTCACAACTCATAGAAAGTTATTGCGAAGTGCAAGGAGAGATACGTTCGAAGAGTGAAAGAATAGGGTATTTACCCCAAGAGCTTGAACATCAGCATGCAGAGAAAACTGTATATGAATACTTCTGTGAAATTGATGCTTTTTCACTAGCGACACCATCACAGCTACATGCTATTGCGCATAGTTTAGGATGTGATGTAGAGATGTATTATCAAACACAGACGATGTCTACACTTTCTGGTGGAGAGAAGATTAAGTATCAACTCGCAGCAATCCTTCTAGAACAGCCTAGTATTTTACTGTTAGATGAGCCATCAAATGACTTAGATATCAGTACGCTTGCATGGTTAGAGAAGTTTATCAAAGAGTCTAAGATTCCAATCATCTATATCTCACATGATGAAACATTACTAGCTAATACTGCAAATTGTATTGTCCATTTAGAACTCGTCAAGCGAAAAACAGAAGCACGTCATACAATTATGAATATTGGTTATGACGCATATAAAGAATTACGTGATAAACAATTTGAAAAACAGATGATGGATGCACAGAGTGAACGTCGCCAAGACAAGCTACGTATGGAAAAATACCAACAGGTTTACGAACGAGTCCAACATGAACTGCGTGTTGTATCCCGTCAAGCGCCACAGACAGCAGCCAATCTCAAGAAAAAGATGAGAAGTGTAAAAGCGATGGGAAAGCGTTTTGAAAGAGAACGTGAGAATATGACAGAGATTCCGCTTCGTGAGGATGCGATATTCTTTCATTTTGATGTGGAACCATTTGCCAGTGATAAACAGATTTTGGACTATCATTTAAATCAATTAATGACAAAGGATGAATCAAAAATATTAGCAAATGATATTGCATTGCAAGTATTTGGCAATCAGAAGGTGTGTATCATTGGCGATAATGGTTGTGGCAAAACAACGCTATTGCATAAGATACATGAATCTTTATCTGAACGAGAAGATATTCGTATTGGCTATATGCCACAAAACTATGATGAAATCCTAGATAAGTATGAATCACCAATTGATTTCTTGACAA
>CALHUY010000097.1 GCA_938039295.1 uncultured Solobacterium sp. | reverse complement strand
ATCCCTTTAGTCAATGCATTCCGTAATTTAATCTGTGGCCATGAGTTCAATGGTATCCTACAATTATTAAATGTATTCTTAGAGAGTGCATCTCTAGCTGCCGGCATGTACTTCGCAGTTATTCTGATGGGAGGAGCAGGCGTATGGTAAACAATATCTTGATTTTACTATTATCCTTTACTGCTTCGTTAGCTTTTAGTGTCACATTCGGTATTCATGGAAAAGACAAGTTAGTGTATGCAGGTCTTGGCGGGTTCTTAGTACGTCTTGTGAACATTACACTCTCCAGTTTTCTGCAAAATCGTTTTGGGATTACTTTGGTTTCTACACTTGTAGCTTCACTGTATGGAGAGTTTATGTCCCGTAAGCTTCAGGTTCCTACTGCCTACTTTATCTATCCATCCATTATTCCACTTATTCCCGGAGCCATGTTTCATTATATGATTGCTTCTATTGTAACTGGTAATATCAGACTAGCAGAAATTCAAGCATTTGATTGTGGACTATCTCTTGTAGCTCTTAGTCTTGGTACAATCATTGGAACAACAACACTCCAAAGTATTCGTAGAAAATAATGTATGTACTCAAAAAGAATGTATTGATAGGATTTCCTACAAATACATTCTTTTCTTTATATTTCTACTGTTGTATCTGAAGCTGGTAAATAGATTGCATAGATTGAATTTGATATTTCCAACCAATTCTTCAAATCTGGCATCCAGATATAGTCATCCTTGCAAAGAATTTCTTGTTTGATGAACTGCACTAATTCCGCATCTGTAAATGGGCCAAATTTTTCTGTGCTACCTCGTTTTGTATAATACCAAAGTCTGTCCATGTGTTTCTCCTTGCAATTAATTCGCTTCTAATTTAATCGTTACTTCTGTTGTTTGCCCATTCATAACTTCAGCTTGAACAGGTTCGCTTGTCAGTTTGAATCCACTTGGGATATCACTAGGTTTGACAATATTTTGAACATAGTATGAACCTATATTGAGTTCATATGTCTTTGAACCAGCACTACTACCATCTGGTTTTTCAAGATTAACCTTAATCTTACCTTTGCTGATAGTATACTTCATCTTAGCCTTCGTTGGCACACTTTCTGTGTATGCTGGATTTGATGAAAGAGCTGTAATACTAATCTCATGTTCAGATCCTTCCGCAAATGAGATACCATCAATCGTAATGGATGTTCCTTCAACATTAGATGCCGCAAGTGTTCCATCGATTGAGATATTATACTTATCCGCATTCTCTACAGCAGACCATGCAAAGTGCCATGCATTCTGCAAGCCAGTAGATGTAATATCTGTTGGTGAGTTGAGCTGTACTGTCTTTGCACTATATGCGAAGTTGATAGAAGTCTTCTCACTTGTCTTATACTTATCTTCCTTCTTGGAATGTGCTGTGATTGTTACGACGTATGTCTCTCCATCTTTAAGAGATGAGGATGCGATACTATCACTATTTGAAATAATATTCTTATGTTCTGTAATTGGATTTGTATTTATTGTTAATTCATAGTAATCCGCATTTTCAACTGGATCCCAAGCGATATTTACATTCGCTGTTGTGACTGTGAATGTAATATTCTTCACTTGTGATAGTTGTTTTGCGTCGGTCTTAAATGAATTATCGTATTGGCTACTGGAGTTATCTCCATAACCATACATCTTACCAGAGCGATTGAAGGCAACGAGTGTATCATCATACGCTGCGATATATTTTACATCTGTCCAAGCTTCGACTGTTTCCTTTAAATCTTTATCATCTGAGACAACACTGACTGTACCATCTTCATGTACACCAACGACATAGTTTTTACCTACAGCAATGGATGAAATCTTAGCCCAACTGGACACATCACTTGTACTGTTTCCCTTTAGGGATACAGCAGCTACACTACCATCTTTCTTTAATACAAGTACTTGTGAATCACCAACGGCCAACTTCTTTGCATCACTGATTGTACTGAAGTTTGCAGAGTTACCTGATACCTTCACCTGTCCATTTACAAT
>CALHUY010000096.1 GCA_938039295.1 uncultured Solobacterium sp. | reverse complement strand
GATAACTTTGATAAGAAGACTTATCGAGGAACACGTACATATAATTTTAATAAGATTTTGAATATTGATGAAATTGCTTCTGCTAGGTTAGGTGCAATTAAAGAGATTAAGCAGAAACAACGTGTCAATGGTTTTAACTCTATTTTCTGTGTAAATTCTGTTCCAATGGCAAAACTCTACTATGAAGAATTTAAGAGACAAATGGCAGCGGATCCAACTAAGAAGATCAACATAGCAACTATCTTTAGCTATTCTCCTAATGAGTATGAACCAGATGGTTTATTATGTGATGAGAATATAGACGATACATCTGCTTTAGATCAAACATCAAGAGATTTCTTGGAGTATGCAATGAAAGACTACAACGAGATGTTTAAATCTAACTATTCTACAGATGGAGATAGTTTCCAGAATTACTACAAAGATGTATCATTGCGAATGAAGAATAAAGAACTAGATTTACTGATTGTAGTAAATATGTTTTTGACTGGCTTTGATGCAACAACATTAAATACATTATGGGTAGATAAGAATCTAAGAATGCATGGTTTACTACAGGCGTTTAGTCGTACTAACCGAATTTTAAATAGTGTAAAGGTAGCGGGTAATGTTATTTGCTTCAGAAACTTACAGACTAGAGTGGATGATGCGATAGCATTGTTTGGTGACAAGGATGCAGGTGGAATTGTATTACTACATACATTTAATGATTACTATTATGGATATGAAGAAAATGACCATCGATATCATGTAGGATATGTTGATTTGATTAGTGAACTCTGTGAGAAATATCCATTAACAATGACTCAAATTATAGGTGAAAACAATCAAAAACAATTTATTAAGTTATTTGGAAATATTTTACGTATGCGTAATATCCTTTTATCTTTTGATGAGTTTGCAGGTAAGGAGATTTTATCTGAACGTGATTTGCAAGATTATTTGGGAAGATATCAGGACTTGTATGACGATTGGAAGAATAAAAAATCTGATGAGAAGAAAGAAGATATCAATGATGACATTGTCTTTGAAATTGAATTATTGAAGCATATAGAAATCAATATTGATTACATACTCTTACTAGTACAGAAGTATCATGATTCACATTGTCAGGACAATTCAGAAGGCAATTCAAGCATCACCACAACTAAGAAGTAAGAAAGAACTTATTGAAACATTTATCGCTGGTATCAACGATATTGATGACATCATGAGTGAATGGCATAAGTTTATTGCAGAAGCAAAAGAACAACAATTAATGCAGATTATTACAGAAGAAAATCTTAAGGAAAAAGAAACGAGAAAATTCTTGGAAAGTTGTTTGCATAATGGTGAAGTGAAGACTAGTGGAGCAGATATTGATAGTCTACTTCCTCCAATGAGTTGGT
>CALHUY010000095.1 GCA_938039295.1 uncultured Solobacterium sp. | reverse complement strand
GCAATCATGATGAATAAGGGTACAATTAACGATACGCTATCGCAATTAGATTCCTTAACGCTTGCGAAGATGAATCTAGCAATGCAGACGTTATCTACAACACCATCTTATGTATTCTTATTAAGTGGTATCGAACGTATTTCTGCCATGATGGCACAAGTTTCCTTATCTGTACTTGTATGGTTTGCGGTGAAGTATAAGCATAAGAAGTACTTCTTCCTTGCGTTACTTTTCCATTTCATTATGGATGCTGGAACTGTTCTATTGCGCAGCCAGGTAGAAAGTATCATTTTAGTAGAACTATTTATCTTTGTTGTGGCCGCAATCATTGTCTTTGTGGCATACAACGTTTGGTGTCATTTTCATACAACTTCTGTAAAGAAATAAAATCTTGCGAAGAATCACGGCTTATGTTATCATTTAACGGCACATGTAGTGCGTCACTGTTCCGCTGATATGATTTAGGGTTCATGAGCAGCTGATTAATCGTAAAAAGGAGAAAAGAAAATGAAGTTGAATTTAGTAGAAAAGATTACAAAGAGTCAGCTACGTACAGATGTTCCTGATTTCAAGTCAGGTGACACAGTTAAGGTTAACGTACGTATTAAGGAAGGTCTGAAGACACGTATTCAGGCTTATGAAGGTGTTGTAGTTGACCGTTCTAATGGTGGTATTGGCGCAACATTCACAGTTCGTAAGATTTCCAACGGTGTAGGTGTACAGAGAACATTCCCAGTTCATTCACCAATCATCGAAAAGATTGAAGTAGTTCGTTATGGTAAGGTTCGTAGAGCTAAGCTCGGCTACCTCAAGGGATTATCTGCTAAGAACGCTCGTATCAAGGAAGATCGTCGTAAGTAGTCTACAAAGAGAGAAATTATTCTCTCTTTTTTTGATATAATACTCAATAGTAGGTACATGATATGAATACGAATATGAATAAAAATCAAGAAATGCTTGATGAAACGAGAGTTATGGAACGACTAACAGATGAGACAACTGTTATCGATATGGCAAAAATTAGAAATGAACAAAACCAACCGAAGAAGAAAAAGAAGAAGGAAGAAAGTGCAGTCTTTGCTTTCTTTAAAGAAGTATTTATTTCTCTTGCAGTGGTATTAGTGATTGTTAACTTTGTGGTAAGACCAATTCAGGTAAAGGGTAGTTCCATGTATAACACATTAGAAGATGGTTATTTTGGATTCTCTGATTTAATTGGTTATCGCTTAACAGGGTTAAAGCGTTTTGATATTGTCATTGTTTATCTAGCAGAAAAGAAAGAGTATCTTATCAAACGTGTGATTGGTATGCCTGGTGAGACAGTCGAATATCGCAATAATCAACTCTATATTAATGGTGAGCCAGTAGACGAACCATTCTTAGATGAGTCCTATACAAGTACGTATCCAGGATTATTTACTGGTGATTTTAAAACAGAGAAACTTGGAGAAGATGAATACTTCTGTATGGGAGATAATCGTCCACATTCCTCCGACTCACGCTACTATGGTGCATTTCACAAATCTGATATTGTTTCCAAGGGTGTATTTGTAGTATATCCATTTAAAGGGTTTGGAGTATACACATGGTAAAGATTCAGTGGTATCCAGGACATATGGAGAAAGCCCGTCGTGAGATGATGGAGCGTTTGAAGTCAGTTGATATGTTGATAGAGTTACGCGATGCTAGAATTCCTGAGGCATCTGTCAATCCGATGTTAAAGCAGATGGCACAGGGCAAACCTCGCTTAATTGTGCTATCAAAGATTGATATGGCAGACCCAGTTCAAACCAAGAAGTGGGTAGAGTATCTAAGTCAAGGGGAGAATGCGTGTCTTGCGCTGGATTTAATGAAAGATTCACAATGCGGTAAAAAGATAATCCGTGAAGCGATTAAATTAATGGAAGAAAAGCGTCAGAAACAGATTGCTAGAGGAATACGGCCACGTGCAGTTCGCGCAATGGCTTGTGGTATCCCAAATGTTGGTAAGTCGACGATGATTAATCGCATCAACGGTAAGAACTCATTAAAGGCAGCAGATAAGCCAGGTGTAACACGTTCATTAACATGGTTACACGCAGATCCAAACTTAGATTTATTGGATACACCAGGTGTATTATGGCCTAAGTTTGATGACGAAAAGACAGGTTCCTTACTTGCGGCACTCGGCTCAATCAATGATGATATTTTAGATCGTAAGATGGTAGCTATGGATGCCATCCACTATATTCAAGATCTCTATCCAAATTTATTAGAAGAAATTTATGAAAGTGGAGAAGTTAATCCGAATGGCATGTTAAAAGCAATTGCCAAAAAGAGAAACTTACTGAAGGCAGATAGCGAACTAGATGTAAAACGTGCTGCTGAGTTATTTTTAACTGAACTACGCCATGGGAAACTAGGTAGATTAACATTGGAGAGAGTAAATGAAGAGTCAGAAAGTCTGTCCGAATGAATATGAACATCAGTATTGGTCACTTGAAAAAGTGATTGTCGGTATTGATGAAGCAGGGCGAGGACCACTTGCAGGACCATTAACAGTCGCAGGTGTCATCTTTCCCATTGGATATGAAAATCCAGATATCTACGATTCCAAATCCATCAGTGAAAAGAAACGTGATGCGTTATTTGAACAGATTCAAGAGGATGCACTCTGGTTTGAAATTATTCAGGTAACACCAGAAGAAATCGATAAGCACAATATCTATCGTGCAGATCAACTCGCAATGGAACAAATCGCTATCCATTCTAATGCAGAAGTTGTATTAACGGATGCGATGCCATTACTGATTGAAGGAAAAGAAATCATTCCCCTTGTAAAGGGTGATCAAAAATCTATTTCTATCGCAGCCGCAAGCATTCTTGCGAAAGTCACAAGAGACCGTGCAATGGTGGAATACGATAAAGAATTTCCGGAGTATGGCTTTGCCAAACATAAAGGCTACCCAACCAAGCAACATATGGAAGCCTTACAAACCTTTGGAGTGACCAAGATTCATCGCAAAAGTTTTGGGCCAGTTAGGGAAGAATACATGAAGATAAAATTGTTCTAGGGAACAGTCAAGAAACTCTTCTATAAATAGGTAGGAGAGTTTTTATATGGACAAAAGAAAAAAATTAGCTACACTATCAGTAATGTACCAAGGTGATTGGGATAAGATTGCGAAAGCTTTACAAGATGATGTACAAGTGATTGACATTCCGATCAAAGACTCGTATATTACAATCTACGACAGTGAATATCCGGATAGTTTACGAAAATTACGATTTCCTCCATGGGTTTTGTTTTATTGTGGAGATATTTCGCTATTGCGTAAACCGATGTTAACAATCATTGGCAGTCGCCAAATGAACAGTTACGCAAAGTGGTTGGTCGAAGAAAGTGTTGGTCAGCTAAAAGAACGCTTTGTGTTGGTGTCTGGACTTGCCAAAGGTGTCGATGGATATGTACATACCATAGCAATTCAAGGTGGTCATACGATTGCGGTTATCGGTAGTGGCCTAGATATTCACTATCCATATGAAAATGAACATCTCTATGAGCAGTTACAGAAAACAGATTTAATATTAAGTGAATATCCATCCGGTACGGGTGTACGCAAGCATCACTTCCCATGGCGCAACCGCATTCTAGCAGCACTTGGAGAAAGTGTAATTGTGATTGCGGCCAAGATACGTTCGGGTACGATGTGTACTGTAAATGAAGCGATTGCATTAGATAAGGATATTTATGTATTCCCTCATTTATATCGCAGTGAACAAGGGATGGGTTGTAATAAATTAATTGCGGATGGAGCACAGATTTTATACGATACGATACAGATAAAAGAGATGATTCCGAAAAAAGATGATTGAAAAATCAGAATTTTTCGGCTATTCTTGGAAAAGAATTTTGCACGAGGAGGAACTAAAATGAAAAACTTAGTGATTGTGGAGTCACCATCAAAGTCAAAGACGATTGGAAAATACTTAGGAAAAGATTATACCGTTATTTCTAGTAAGGGACATATTCGCGATCTTGCGACAAGAGGAAAAGAGGGTCTTGGTGTTGATGTAGAAAATGATTTTGCGCCAACATATGAGATTTCAAAGGATAAAAAGGAAACAGTGAAAGAACTGCGCGCAGAAGCTGCCAAAGCACAGCGTGTGTATCTCGCAACCGACCCGGACCGTGAAGGTGAGGCTATCAGTTGGCATTTAGCGCAAGAACTAGGATTATCTGAAGATGCAATCGACCGTGTTACGTTCCATGAAATTACTAAAAATGCAGTACAAGAAGCGTTCCAATCTCCGCGTGCAATTGATATGGACCTTGTACACTCCCAAGAAACAAGACGTATCTTAGACCGTATTATCGGTTTTAAGTTATCAAAACTATTACATAATAAGATTCGCTCCAAGTCTGCTGGTCGCGTACAATCAGTAGCGTTAAAGTTAGTTGTTGAACGTGAAAAGGAGATTCAAGCATTTATTCCAGAAGAATATTGGACATTAGATGCGAAGTTTCATAAAGATAAGATTGATTTTGCGGCTAGTCTTACAAAAATCAATGGAAAAAAAGCAGAATTAAAAACACAAGAAGAGGCCCAGAAAGCATATGATGCATGCCAGGGTAATTTTGTTGTGTCTAATATCAAGTCCACTACACGTAAGCGTGAAGCACGTCCACCATTTATTACAAGTACACTGCAACAAGAAGCTTCCACAAAACTTTCCTTTTCTGCAAAGCGTACGATGTCAATCGCACAACGATTATATGAAGGTGTGGATGTAGGAAATGGTCAAGAGGGTTTAATCACATACATGCGTACAGATAGTACACGTCTATCAGATGTATATGTAAATGGCGCTAGAGAACTCATTCAGAATGAATATGGAAAGCAGTATTTAGGTACATACCATGTAAGTAATGATTCAAATTCTCAAGACGCTCACGAAGCAATTCGTCCAACAAGTCTTGCCAATACTCCAGAAAAGTTAAAGGCACATTTAACAAGTGAACAATATAAGTTATATGCATTAATTTATGCACGTGCTCTATCATCCTTAATGTCTGCAGCAAAATATGATTCACTTACATTAACACTCAGTCAGAATGGCTATGACTTTACAGCTTCTGGAAGTACGATGAAATTTGATGGTTACTTAAAGGTATATGGTGAATATGAATCTGGTAAGGATGTCGTTTTACCATCCTTTGACGAGCAAGAACAAATCGCTGCAAAGGAGCTTAAAGCGAACCAACACTTTACAGAACCACCAGCAAGATATACTGAAGCGAAGTTGATCAAGGCACTTGAAGAAGATGGAATCGGTAGACCTTCTACATATGCGATGATTATCGATACAATTCAAGCAAGAGGTTACGTAACACTAGAGAAGAGTTCTGAAGGCAGTCGTACAAAAGTATTCAAACCTACAGAACAGGGTATTCTAACAACAGAGAAACTTGATGAATTCTTTAAAGATATTATCAATGTTCGTTATACCGCCAAGATGGAATCTACATTAGATGAAATTGCGGATGGTACAGCAGAAGAAGTCGCAACCCTAAAAGAATTCTATAATCGTTTCCAACCACTTTTAGAACATGCATACGAAAATATGGAAAAGAAAGAATTGGAAAAGGTTGGTGAAGTTTGTCCGGTTTGTGGAGGAGAGCTTGTCTATCGTACAGGTAGATTTGGTAAATTTATCTCTTGTTCAAACTTCCCTAAGTGTCGATATACTAGACAAATTGATAAACCAGAAAAAGAAAAGCCAGAACCAACAGGCAAAATGTGTCCTGATTGTGGCAGTGAATTATTAAAACGTAAGAGTCGTTATGGAACATACTTCTTAGGTTGTTCAAACTTCCCTAAGTGTCATTATATGGAGAATCTTGAAGGAGAACGTATCGTTTCTAAGAAGGATAAAGCCAAGGTGGAAAAGGAAACAAAGACAACTGCTAAAAAGACAACAAAGAAGACGACTACAAAGAAAGCAGCTACTAAGAAAACGACTGCTAAGAAGACAACCAAAAAGACAACAACAAAACGTACAAAGAAAAACGAGGAATAACTAATGGATGTATCTGTAATCGGTGCGGGCTTAGCAGGATGTGAAGCCGCATATCAATTAGCCAAAAGAGGATTTAAAGTTCGCCTCTATGAGATGAAGCCAGTCAAGCATTCACCAGCACATCATAGCGATGACTTTGCGGAACTGGTATGTTCCAATTCATTACGCTCTGACGCATTAACAAATGCGGTAGGTGTTTTGAAAGAGGAAATGCGTCAGATTGGCTCATTGATTATGCAAGCAGCTGATAACAATAAGGTGCCAGCAGGTAGTGCTCTAGCAGTAGACCGTGAAAAGTTCGCTAGGGAAGTTACAGAGATGGTACGCAACCATCCAAATATTGAAGTGATTGCGGAAGAAGTAACGAAGATTCCTGATGGACCAACCATTATCGCAACAGGACCATTAAGTTCTGAGGGGATGATGAAAGCCATCGGTACTTTAATTGATGATCGTTATTGTTATTTCTATGATGCGGCAGCCCCAATCGTAACAGCAGAATCAATTAACTTTGATAAAGCCTATAAGAAGTCACGTTACGATAAGGGTGAAGCAGATTATATCAACTGTCCTATGACACGGGAAGAATTCGATACTTTCTACATGGAATTAATCCAAGCAGAAACAGCGGAAGTACATGCCTTTGAAAAAGAAGTATTCTTTGAAGGATGTATGCCATTTGAAGTCATGGCAAAACGTGGTAGAGATACCTTACTATTTGGTCCGATGAAACCAGTAGGACTTGAACAAGAAGGTAAGAAGCGTCCTTACGCAGTGGTACAGTTACGCCAAGATAATGCACAAGCATCCTTGTATAATATCGTTGGTTTCCAAACACACCTGAAGTGGGGTGAACAGAAACGTATTATTCAGATGATACCTGGCCTTGAGAATGCGGAAATTGTACGCTATGGTGTCATGCATCGAAATACGTATATCTGCTCACCAATCTATCTACGAGAAACGTATCAGTTCAAAGATAGAGATGACTTATTCTTTGCAGGACAAATGACAGGTGTTGAAGGGTATGTAGAATCTGCCGCATCAGGAATGCTAGCAGGTATTAATATGGCCCATGTACTAAAGGGTGAAGAACCAGTGGTACTTGGTGTAAATACAATGATGGGTGCAATGGCACACTATATTACACACGCCGATCCAAATCACTTCCAACCAATGAACGCAAACTTTGGAATTATGCATCTAGAAGGTGAAGTGAAGAAGAAAGATCGTAAAGCTGCCTACGCTCCACAAGCTTTAAAAATCATTCAGGAGTTAAAAGAGAAGAATGGACTTTGAGAAATCATTGGATCGTTTCTTGCGACAGATTGCACGTGTTCGCACGGGATCAAAAGATACAGAAAATGCATATCGCCGTGATGTAGAGAGATTTCTAGAATATCTTCGCAAACATCACATCGATTCTTTTGAGCATGTCACAAAAACAGATGTCAGTGATTACTTTACACAATTACGAGATGGTGAGATTGGTGGTAAGCCACTTTCTAATAGTAGTTATGCCCGCAATCTTTCTTCTCTAAAATCTTTTTATCGATACTTAAATCGCTTTGAAGGAATCAAAGCCAATCCAGTACGTATCTTTAAGGGTGGCTCTATCCATCGTAAGCTTCCTGAATTTTTAACGTTTGACCAAATGGAAACGATGTTAAATCAATTTGATTTACATGATCCTGTACAGATACGCAATCGATGTATCATTGAAGTTATGTATGCATGTGGTTTACGTGTCAGTGAATGTGCAGGTTTAAAAATATCATCCATCAATCTAGCAGAAGGTTTTTTAACAGTGCTTGGTAAAGAAAGCAAAGAAAGAATGGTTCCATTCTATCCACGATGTAGACAACTCATCCAATACTATATGGATAATGCAAGAGGGACATTCATGGAGAGGGTAGAAGAACACGATATTCTCTTTGTGAATCAAAATGGTAGACCTATCTCAGCTAGAAGTATTCAACTCATCTGTGAAAAAGCAGGGGAAGACGCAAACCTTCCAATCCATATCCATCCCCATATGATACGTCATAGTTTTGCGACACATATGTTGGATAATGGTGCAGATTTACGTATCGTACAAGAATTACTGGGTCATGAAAATCTTGGTACGACACAAATCTATACTCACGTAACACAAGATCGACTTCGCAAAGTCGTGGATGAAGCACATCCACACTCTAAGAGTGCAAAGTAAGAAAGAGGTAAATATGATTACAGACTCATTTGATACGAGTGATGTATTTATTTCACCAGAAAAATTATATCCACGAAGTTCAGTAACGTTAGATGTTTGTATTGGTATCTTCTCACACAAGGTAATGAATAAATTAATTACTTCTGGAGATTTAACAGAACTACCTATGGAAAAAATGCCAGGATCTGCCAGTGGGAAACATGCGGTTTACCGTTATAAAAACACATCTATCGGTATCTATCAAAATGAAGTAGGTGCAGTCGGTGCTAGTGGACTCATTGAAGAAATTTCAGTCATCTTTGGTGTAAAGAAGTTTATTATTTTTGGCTCATGTGGTGCACTGGTACAAATTCCAGAAGGTGATTGCATTATTCCAACGTCTGCATATCGTGATGAAGGTGTCAGTTATCACTACGCTCCAGCAAGTGATTATATTAGTATTAAAAATGCGAATGTAATTTCGAGACTATTTGATGAACTAGGTGTTGATTATATCTTCGGTAAAACATGGACAACGGATTGTTTCTATCGTGAGACAGTCAATCAGAAAAATAAACGTGTTGGAGAAGGCTGTATCTGTGTAGAGATGGAATGTGCAGCTTTGCAGGCAGTAACAGATTTTAGAGGATATGAGTTATATCAATTCCTCTATACTGCAGATGATTTAAGTAAGTTAGAGTGGGCTCCACGTATCCTTGGGGATAACGAAAGTAATGCAAGATTCCTATATTTCGATATTGCAGTGAAACTAGCGAAGAGTTTGTTGTAAAAAAATTAGAATCTATGTGTAAAAACCCTATACTTCTATAGGGTTTTATGCTAATATCATGAATGGCATCTTTTGTACTTTTGTCATGCAAAAGGAAGATGTACTTCTCACACAGTGAATTCATTATCCCGTGCATATGGGTTCGCTAGGAACATGCCGTATGTTGATGGTGTTCGAAACTGTGGTGGAAAACAACGGAAAGGTAGGTAAATAGAAAATATGACTGTTGTTTCAATGAGGAAAATGTTAGAGAACGGCGTACACTTTGGTCACCAGACACGCAAGTGGAACCCAAAGATGAAGCAGTTCATCTACACAGCTAAGAATGGTGTATATATCATCGACTTAGCAAAGACACAGGCTAAATTAGAAGTAGCCTATGATGCTTTAAAGAAGATTGCTGAAGATGGCGGAAAGATCTTATTCGTAGGAACTAAGAAGCAAGCTCAGGCAACAATTCTTGAAGAAGCATTAAGAAGTGGAAGCTTCTACATCAACCAGAGATGGTTAGGTGGAACAATGACTAACTTCCGCACAATCCAGAAGTCAATCAAGAAGTTATTAGAGATTGAAGAAATGGAAGCAAATGGACAGTTAGCAGTTTACACAAAGAAGGAACAAGCAGTTCTCTTACAGAAGAAGGAAAGACTTGAAAACTTCCTTGGCGGTATCAAGGGAATGAAGAAGTTGCCAGATGCAATCTTCGTTGTAGACCCATTAGAAGAGCATAACGCAGTAGCTGAAGCACGTAAGCTAAACATCCCTGTATTCGCTTTAATCGATACAAATGCTGATCCAGATTTAGTAGACTTCCCAATCCCTTCAAATGACGATGCAGTACGTTCTATCAAGTTAATGGTAAGCGTAATTGCTGACGCTATCTTAGAAGCTAAGGGTGGTGTATTAGAAGTTGCTCACCAAGAAGATGAGACAGCTGAAGATATCACAATGAAGGATGTAATCATCAACGTTGAACAGCAGGCTGCTGAATATGAACGTAAGAGAAGACAGAAGTTCGAAGAACGTCGTGCGCAGATGGCTCAACGTCGTGGAAACTACAATGGCGAACGCCGTGTATTCCGTAGAGACGCTAACGGAAACCGTCAGACAACACGTCCAGCTGCTGAAGCAGAAGCTACAACAGCACCAGCTACTGAGGAGGCTAAGTAAAAATGGCAATCACAGCTGCTCAAGTAAAAGAATTGCGTGAATTAACAGGCGCAGGAATGATGGACTGTAAGAAGGCTCTTACAGAATGCGATGGCGATACAAAGAAGGCTATTGACTGGCTTCGTGAAAAGGGTATTGCTAAGGCTGCTAAGAAGGAAGGCAGAATTGCTGCTGAAGGCTTAGCTAAGATCTTAATCGAAGGTAACAAGGCTGTTGTATTAGAGGTTAACTCTGAAACAGACTTCGTTGCTAAGAATGATCGTTTCTTAGCTTTATTAGATGAAGCTGCTAAGACAATCTTCAATAGTAACGTTAAGACAGTTGAAGAAGCTTTAGCTCTTCCTACAGCAGAAGGTACATTGAATGATTCATTCATTGCTGCAGTTGCTATTATCGGAGAAAAGATCACATTAAGAAGATTCGAAATCGTTGAAAAGAACGATGATGAATTATTCGGTTCTTATACACACCAGGGTGGACGTATTGTTGCTGTTACAGTTGTTAAGGGTACAGCAGATGCTCAGGTTGCTAAGAATATGGCAATGCAGGTTGCTTCTATGAACCCAACATATGTATCACGTGATGAAATGCCACAAGAAGTTGTAGCTCATGAACGTGAAGTTCAAGAAGGAATCATGGCAAATGATCCAAGCCTTGCAAATAAGCCTGAAAAGGTTAAGGCTGGAATCATTGAAGGTCGTGTATCTAAGTCATTACAAGATATGTGCTTA
>CALHUY010000094.1 GCA_938039295.1 uncultured Solobacterium sp. | reverse complement strand
ATAGCGTCTACGCTTCCAATGAATAGAAGAAGGTGTATCACCTAAAGGAAGGTGATTATAAGTTCTATGAATATAACCCTTAGAGACTGTAGGGCCACCACAGTAAGGACAGGTTGGGTGTTGGTTTACCAGTGTGATATATACAAAAAGACGGTCTTCCTTACGTATCGCATCGATTTCTTGAATTGAATCTGATGTTAGATTTAAGGTTGACGTGATAAAATCATGAATAGCCATATAGGGCTACCTCCATTTCTATTTGATTCTCCAGACAAGAAGATAATAGCATGGAGGTTTTATTATATTTTGGTCTCCCCACAAAAAATGAGCACGATGATTTTTCGTGCCCACAAAAGTTTATAGCCTATCCCCAACCCCATGAGATTTTAAAGTGCCAAGAAAAATACAGGCGGGGCTATATGCTCCGCCCTTGATTTATTCCGTCTTGCAGTACAGCACTAGGGCGCTTTTGTAGCCCTCAAAAACATCTATGCGGGTAATATTGTATGTCTTGCCCCTGTAAACAATCGTGTTCGCCGTGGTTATATCATTCCTATACCTGATTTGTAATAAGACCTTTTCTTCCGTCTGCGTTGTTACCCGGTAAATCTCATTTGCGGAAAGCTGCCGGAAATATGCCCATACTGTCGCAATCGTGACAAGTTCCTTTTTGTGGTTGCCGTATTTGTCCGTTATATAACGGCTTTTCTGTATCTCTATACACTTGTCTTTCAGCCTCATAGCCGTTCTCTTATATCGCTGTAGTATATTCGTTGTAATGCTCATATAGCCCCACATAGCAGTCAAGCAAGGCCGCCGTGCCCTCAATGCGCTGTTTGGGCGATTGGTTTTTGATAAGGAAAACATGAATACCGCAAGACTAGCAGGTGGAAAAGACTTGGAAGTTATCTGTTATCCAGAGCTAATGTCACGTATTATGGCAAATTCTAGCAGAGCTGCAGGATTATCCCATGTATTCACTACTCTATTTAATTATGAAGGAAGCGATATCTATTATGTAGATAAAAACAAGATTCAACTATCTGGTAAAAGAGTTATCGCAGCCGATGGACATAAGAAGCACATGAATGATTTAACCCTTTATGAATTAAATCAATATCTGACCAATGCGACGATTATAGGTGGTTCACATGGTAAAATCAATACTCGAGTGGAACAAGGAAGACTGAATGAAAACCGTTGGGAAGGAATGGACTCATGCTTACTACCAACGATGAAGAGCAAATTAGTGAAAGATGTAGATCACTTTTATGTATTGCAGATGGATGATAATCCAATTGAAGTTACAAAGAATACTTGCACTGTTTCCTGTAAGGAAGTTAGAGAAAAGAACTTTAATCCACATACAAGACCAGATGCGATTATTGGAGTAAGCTCCTTATTGATACAGGTTTTAAAGGAGTTGGAAATATTCTTGCACGAAGATACTGCGGTCTATATTTTAGAAACACAAGAAAAATTAGAAAGATATCTAGCAGATGGAGATGTACAAGAAGAAATCCAGAAGATTACAAATGTACGCTTAGAATGGGTAGCACTAGACATTGATGATTACAATAGTATTTATGATTTTATGAATACACCAGAACATAAAGAAATCCGTAGCGCAATGATTCTTTCGGATAATCTTTATGTGGATGAAGAGTTAACTAGATAAGAACAGAAAGAGATTGCGGATAACCTAACAATCTCTCGCTTATTATCCTTGCGTAAAATACAAAGTGATTTAATGCCAGAATTATTTATTACTTGTGAGATGAATTATGATGAAAACAAGAATCTTGTGGAGCGTACAGGTACAGAGGATTATATAGTGGGTAGTAATGTGGCGGCCTCTGTTATGACACAGATTTCTCAATCAAGAGAACTACATCGTATCTTCTATGAGATTCTTGATTGGAGTGGATCTGAAATCTACTTACATAAAGCATTTAAGTATTTAGGATTTGAAAACCGTAAGGATGTAAAAGAAAAGGTAGATCTACCAACACTGGCTGCGAAATTAGCACAGCAGAATGCAGTGTTTATTGGTTATTGTAAGTATGGCCAAAACGGCAAGTATCTAAAACCAAAACTAAACCCACCAAAATGGAATAAAGATGGTACTCCAGTCGAGATGACGTTTGGGTATCGAGATTACATTATTACAATTGCAAATCAAAATGGGTGATAAATCTTAATAATGGCTAAGCGTGTAGCGTAGGATACGGTTACTATTGTAGGTGATTTATCAATATGATAGAATTTGTTGCCTAAATAATTCATTAAGAGAGATATATTATGTATGATGCAAAAAATAGTCAAATTAAATTCTACGATGACACAATCAATTATGTTTCATTTGGTTATGGAAACAAGAATTTATTATTGATACCAGGTTTGAATACCGAGCGAATAAAAGGAAAAGCTTTACAACTTGCTTTTTACTATAGAAATTTTTTGAGAGATTATAAAGTTTTTATATTTGATCATAAAGAACATCTCAATGAGAATTATGAGATTAGCGATATGGTGGAAGAGATTGCTTATTGTATCAAAAAGTTGAATTTAGATAAAGTAGATGTTGTAGGGGTATCTCAAGGGGGAATGATTGCTCAACTATTAGCTATAAATTACCCTGACATTGTTAAAAAACTAGTTTTAGTGGCAACTATATCAAGAAATAATCCTACAACAAACAAGGTCGTAGATAGATGGATTGTTTTAGCTGAAAATGGTGAGTTACAAGAACTGCAAAAAAATATGCTTGAAACTGTTTATTCAAAAAGATATATAGCAAAAAATAAGTGGTTATCTATATTAGTACAAATTCTATCTAAGCCAAAATTAGATCAACTGAATAGATTTATTATTTTAGCTAAATCATGCTTAAAATTTGATGTTTTTGATAAATTAGATAAAATTCAATCTAAAACTCTGGTTATAGGTGCTGCATTAGATCAAGTTATCCCAGTAGAATTTTCTAATGAACTTGCTGAAAAAATAAATTGTCAGAAAATTATTTTTGAAAATAGTGGTCATGCAGTACATCAAGAAGTTTCTGATTTTAATAGAACAGTTTTAAATTTTTTGATAAGTAGTAATTAAGAATTTAACTTTTCACTTGCGCATGGCTAAGCATTCACTAACCCTTCAGGTTAGGTATATTGAAAACTGTACTTTTAACCATTAGAATAGAAAGGCAGGAGGTAAACACGAATGCTAAATAAATTACCAGAGAAATTAACACTTCTTCGAAAACATTACGGTCTTTCACAGGGTGATGTCGCAACAAAAATTAATGTGAAGTTTACCGATTATATGAATTGGGAAAATGGCAACAGTATCCCATCAATATCAAATATTCGTAAGTTATCTACGTTATTTGGTATTCCGGTTGAATCGTTTATTGATAATCGTAAAGTAATTGAATTACCTGAGGTAAAGGTAGTACCACCAATACAGCCGGAGTCAAAACCAGAACCAGAACAAAAGCCAGATGAAACTGTCAAGGCTGATACAGTCCATACGCAGAGAGTGAATTCTGTTAAGAATGACTTAGGAAGTACACGCGTAATGGATGCAGGGAAGATTAAGACAGCCGCAAAGGCTATGGACACAAACCAGCCTAAAAAACAAGATAGTCAAAAGAATCGTAAGAAGATATCTTACGCGATTATCGCTGGATGCTTGGTTGCGGTTATCGCAGTTATCGCAATTATCCTACGCTTTACAGCTGGCGGAAAGTCAAATTTCACTGTAGAAGTTTCTGAACTTAACCGTATCGCAGAAGGTGATACCTATACATTATTTATCAATAAGAATAATGCTTTAGAAGTGTATGGTGATTTCCAATATAAGAATGAATTCCAAGACGTTGTACAGGTTAGTGCGTATGGCAGTCATGCGGTTGGTCTTAAGAAAGATGGTACAGTCGTAACAACTGATAAAAATGAGGAAGTTGCGAAGTGGAAAAATATTAAGGCTATCGCAGCTGGTAAAGACCATACTGTTGGTCTAACAAGTGATGGTAAAGTTCTTTGTGCGGGTAGTGAACTTGCGTGTCAGGTCAGTGATTGGACAGATGTAGAGAGTGTCTACGCTGGTGATGATGTTACATTTGCGATTGTAAATGGACAGGTAAAAGTGTCGGGTAACTCTGCAAACTTTAGTTCTATTAGTGACGCAAAGAAGTTAGCTGTTGGAGAATCACAAGTACTTGTTTTAAAGAAAGATGGCAGTGTTTCTGCTGTATCCCTAAAGGGAAACAGTACAAGTGATGTGTCTAGTTGGGCTAAGATTGCTTCAATTGCAGTTGGTAAAAACTATGTAGTTGGTGTACATGAAGATGGTACGGTCAGCGTTGTTTCAGATGATAAGGACTTAAAGGAAACAGTTGAAGCTTGGACAGATGTGAAGTATATCGCAGCGTATGATGATACGTTAGTAGCCTTCAATCGTTCGGGTAAGATGTATGGTTATGGAGATAACTCCAGTAGTCAGTACGATAACTCATTTAAGACAGACGCAAAACAACTATCTCAAGTGAAGAATATTACATTC
>CALHUY010000093.1 GCA_938039295.1 uncultured Solobacterium sp. | reverse complement strand
CCTTAACAGTTTGAATTGCATTACTTGTAGGACTTACAACCAATGTATATTCATCCGTATTTAATTTATAGCCAGCTGGAGCTGTCTTTTCTTTTATTTTATATGTACCAGCCACAAGAGCAGGTGATGTTACCGTACCATCTGCAGCCGTAGTAAGTTCAAACTTACTTCCATCTGGTTTTGTAACTTCAAATACCGCATTTGCTAGAACAACAGTATTATCTTCCGCATCAACCTTAACTAGCTTAATCTTATTCGCTAAGATACCAACGCCTGTTCCACCAGCAGCTTCTTTTTTAAAGGAAATAAATTTTTCATCTACTTTATTGTTATTAGATGTAAGTTTAACATTATTTCTTAGATCGGTACCTGGAGTATAAGTTGTTCTATACTCTAGTTTATATTGTTCTCCATTTATGTTTCCTAGGTTGATTGTAAATGTTTGATCATTATTCGAGAATACAATCTTATCTGATAAATCAATTCTGACACGATTATTTTCATTTAAATCACTAGTGTAGTTTACACGATACAAGCGAAAGCTTTCTTTAACAAATTTTTCTGTTGTTCCTACTAGTGTATCTGTCACAACAGCATTTGGAAAGTTAGCTTTTTTGTAATTAATACGTACTCGCCACTCTGCTTCATTGATTGATGCCGCTGAAAAACTATACTTATGTAGTACTTCATTACTATTTCCTGTAGGACCACCATCTACTTTAAATTGAAATGGTGTTGTTTTCCCGCCAGCTTCTATATCAAAGTTATTTTTTTGATTTACTGTAACTTTATCTTTATTGAAATTGGCATTCATGCCCAAGGTTCCTTTAATATCGTATCTACCATTTACATAATTGGTAAATGTAACTTTAATCTCAGCACCGCCACCTGCTTTTGGGGTGACATGAGCATTTGCCATCACTGATCCATCTGGTGCAGTCAATGAGAAATTTAAATTCCCCGCATCATTTTTGATAAGGATATTATCAGGAAGCTTAACAATAAAATAATCCCCTTCATTAATGGTCGCTGCTTTTGCTTTTGCCTTCCAATTCATTTCTATACGGAATTCATCACCAACCTGCATGCTATTAACAGGATTCCCACCGTTCTTGATGACTATGTTTTGTATTTCAAGGTCTACTTCTTTTTCACTTCCAGCATAGACATTAAAATTGACACCTTGAAATAACATCACAAGTGCCATCAGCATCGATAATACAAGTCTCATAATTTTTTTCTTCAGCATAATTCTTCCCCCCCAAAAAATCATCATTACCAAATATTCTTTACTTTGCCTATTTCTTGTTTATTAAGTTTTCATAAAGCCCATGTCTTCAATAATTATACATTGTGGCTATCTTTTACTATTATATGGTTTTTAAATTTATCGTTTTTGTATTTATAAAAAATTAATAAATTATTAATAATTAGATCTTGTTGTTTTTTACAATGTATAAAAATTCGAAATTGTCTAAGTTATTCATATCAAAATAATAACGCATGTTTAAAACTACTTTAATCACGGTTGATAACTTTCTAAAAACCATCGATCTTTTTCTAAGAACAGATTCCTGCATCTGCCTTGGATGATACATACATAACGTATCCCACAACCACCAACACAAGACTCTTTCCTAGAATGACTTAACACTTTATCAATCTTATACTCCCGCCCATCATTCCAACATAGATAGAGAGGGCGTAGTTCTCCTGTTTTTCTTTGCATCACCACAACATCCACATATTTCTTATATAGCTGCATACCCCTCTCTCCTGTTATTTGTATTATATCGATTTGTGTTGCGTATTTCAATCATATACGCAACAATTATTAATTATTTATCTCTTAATTGCCGCAAATCTGTTATACTAATGCTGAGGTAATACAGATGACACTAAAAGAAATGATTCACCAATACAAAATAAAAACAGGATGTAGTGATTCTGAACTTGCACGTAGATGTAACGTTTCTCGTTCTACCGTTGCACGTTGGTCTAGTGGCGAAATTAAAAAAGTAAATGATGATACCGCTGAAATCCTTTCTCATTTACTTGGATATAATATTACTCCTATCCTAATGGGAATGGACACAACCATTCGTTTACCAATCCTTGGCTACGCAAAAGCAGGATATGACTTATTTGCAGAAGAAAATTATCTTGGCGAAGAAGAAACAACACTCAAAGAAAGAGAAAATGGTGATTACTACCTACGTATAACCGGTAACTCTATGTCTGGAATTGGTATTATGGATGGATCGCTTGTTTTAGTACGTCAATGTGACTCTATTGCCAGTGGTAAAATTGCCGTTGTCATGATTGATCAAGAAGTGACCGTGAAACGTGTTATCTACAAAAAAGGAATGATGATTCTAGAAGCTGCGAATCCAGATGTAGAGAGTCGTTATTTCACTCCACAGGAAATCAAAGAATTACCAGTTAAAATTATTGGACAAGTATTATCTTGTCGTACTAGTTTCTAAAATACTGAAAGGCCACATAGATATCTATGTGACCCTTTTCTTTATTCACTGACTGTTTCTTCTGTAACAGGTTCTGATGATTCTTTTTCTTCATACTTGAAGTCTGCAGAAATATCTTCACCCTTTACAACTCTTTGAATCTGCTCAGCAGTTAATGTTTCATATTCCATTAATGCATGTGCGATTGTTTCAAGTTCTGTCTTATGTGCTTCGATAATCTGTCTTGCCTTTGTATGGCATGTATTAATAATCTTACGTACTTCCTGATCAATTTCATACGCAACTTCACCAGAAACATTGTTTGGTTGATTATAATCTCTACCTAAGAATACATTCTCATTTCCTGCATTGTACTTAATAGGTCCAAGATCGCTCATACCATAGAGAGTAACCATGTCTTTTGCGATATTTGTCGCATTTTGAATATCGTTACTTGCTCCTGTTGTAATATCATCAAAGAATAATTCTTCAGCTGTACGACCACCCATGTAGGAAGTGATTGTATCGAGCAAGTCATTCTTTGTATGCATCATCTTTTCTTCCTTCGGTGTCATGAGGTTATATCCACCTGCTTGACCACGAGGAATAATTGTAACTTTCTGTACAACCTGTGCATTCTCTAAGAATAAACCGATAATTGCGTGTCCACTTTCATGGTAAGCAACTAACTTCTTTGTCTTATCATCGTATGTACGGCTAACCTTTGCAGGTCCCATCATGACACGGTCAATCGCTTCATCAATCTGCTTCATGCCGATTTCATCTTTATTTTCACGTACTGCTAAAATCGCAGCTTCATTTAATACGTTTTCAAGATCAGCACCAGAGAATCCTGGAGTACGCTTTGCTAAAGCACCTAAATCTAAGTCCTTAACAAACTTCTTATTACGAGCATGTACATGTAGGATAGCTTCTCTACCCTTACGGTCTGGAAGTGCAACTGTAATTTGACGGTCGAAACGTCCTGCACGTAATAATGCAGGGTCTAATACGTCAGGTCTATTTGTTGCCGCAATGACAACAACACCTGTATTTTCTTCCATACCATCCATCTCAACAAGTAATTGGTTCAGTGTCTGTTCACGTTCATCATGTCCACCACCAAAGCCAGCACCACGTTGACGACCTACCGCATCGATTTCATCGATGAAGATAATACATGGAGCTGTCTGTTGTGCCTTTTTGAACATATCACGAACACGGCTTGCACCAACACCGACAAACATTTCAACGAAGTCAGAACCAGAAATACTGTAGAATGGAACATTTGCTTCACCAGCAACTGCCTTGGCAAGTAATGTCTTACCTGTACCTGGATGACCACTTAATAAGATACCCTTAGGAATACGCGCACCCATCTTCTCAAACTTCTTAGGATATTTGAGGTAGTCGATGATTTCTGCCATTTCCTGCTTTTCTTCATCACAACCCGCTACATCATTAAAGCGAACACGAATCTTACCTTCTAACTTCGCTCTAGATTTCGAGAATTCGAATGCCTTCGCATTGGCACCGTTTGCGCCATTCATACGGTTTAACATCCAAACTGCAAATACCGCAAATAAGATAAATGGAATAATGGATGCCACTGTCTCTAAGAAGATATTGGATGCGTCCGCATCAACAATCGTCAACTTTGTGGAATCTTTTCCAAGATTTTTAATTACCTGTCCAATTTCATCAGAAGTAGATGGAATTGTCGCAGTAAATGTTACTTTTTGTTTATCTTTTTCGTAAACACCCTTTACGACAGTCACATTTGTTCCAATTGAGACAGATACTTCTTCCACATTCTCTTTTTCAATTACATTCTGCAATTCATAATAACTGATACGCTCAGAAGAAGCGCCCATGTTTAAGCCTAATAAGCTTACAATCGCAAGAATGACTACAAGATATGGAAGAAAGTTCGCTAGTCTATTTCTCTGCATTTATTTACTCCTCATTACATTGATAACATTCGTCCTTCAATACTCCAATGTA
Source organism: uncultured Solobacterium sp. (assembly GCA_938039295.1). GTDB lineage: Bacteria > Bacillota_I > Bacilli_A > Erysipelotrichales > Erysipelotrichaceae > Bulleidia. The sequence continues at coordinate 32,953 of CALHUY010000093.1, read as the reverse complement.
TGGAAGGCAACGATATCTCTGGTTGAAATCCATACCAAATCCAATAACGAATTCATTTGCGATTTCAAAACCAACATAGTCTGCTTTAATATCTACAACACGACGGCTAGGTTTATCTAATAGAGTAATAATCTTAACGCTATTAGCACCCTTATGCATTAGTGTTTCACATACCGTCTGAATTGTTCTTCCTGTATCAACGATATCCTCTACAAGTAAGATATCTAGTCCTTTGACAGATGTATCTAGATCCTTCAAGATTCTGATATCGCCAATTGATTCTGTACCTTCATAACTGCTAACATCCATAAAATCATATTGAATGTCTAAATCGATGTGCTTGATTAACTCAGATAAAAAAGGAACGGATCCACGCAATAACGCAACGAGTAGTGGTTGTTTACCCGCATAGTCTTCTGTAATCTTAGCGCCTAATTCTTTAGATCGAGCACTAATTTGTTCTTCATTAACCAACACTTTCTTTATATCTTTTTCTGCCCACATGACAAATAGCTCCTTTGTAATATTAGTATTGTATCACATTCAAATTAGGCATTGTAGAGTAATGCTGCACATTACAGCCTAGTCCTGGCACTAAAATAATTTCTCCTAACGCATTTTCTACAACTGGCCAAGTTTGTCGTTGATATTGAGGGATATGACGGTCAATAAAGAAACGATGAACTTCCTTACGACCAAAGCGCATTTGAATTTTATCTCCTGCTTGAAACGAGCGAATCCGAATTGGAAAATCTGATTCTTGTAACGTTACCGCAAATACACCAGGACTACCTTCTTCTGTATAGAAATGGTCCTTACGAATATTTTGTAATTCTTCTAATGAATAAAATACATAGTTATATGGTTCTTTAGGAATATACTTCAAAAGATATGTTCCATCACTCACTAACGAAAAACCATCCATCGGAATTATAAAGTCACCTGCATGCATGATTATATCATCTATACCCTGTAAATGCTTTAACGAATAATATGGTGTCACTTCCACAAACATTCTTAACATCGTTAGTCTATCATCTTGCGATAATGCACGATACGTCTTTAGTAAAATCTTCTCCTTGCGTATATACGTTTTAACACGACATCTTCTTTCCTGCATAATCGCATTACGTTGTTTAATCTCACGTAGATATGCAGTTCTTTCAAATGTTGTCATCGGCTCAACAATCTCATGACGAATCTGATTTCGTGTATACTCATTACTCAAATTTGTAACATCGATATAATAGCGTAATTGATGTTCCTTACAGTATGTTACTAACTCTTCCTTTGTCATATGCAGTAAAGGTCGCTTAAACAATACACCATGCATTAACATTTCTTCACGTAAGCCATAATATTCTGGCACAATATTTTTACTTTCCTGCATGATATATGTTTCTAATAAATCATCTTGATGATGACCAATCAATACACCTTGATAGCCTTCACGTCCTACAATCTCCACAAAAAAGCGATACCGTAATTCCCGTGCCGCAGCCTCAAAGTTTCCGGTATATGTAAATGGAGCGTTATACACAAAAATCGGAATGTCTCTTTCCGCGCAAAAACTACGGATATAATTTTCTTCTTCATCCGCTTCTGGACGATGATGATAGTTCACATGCGCAACCGCACAATCAACACCAGCATCAATACACATTTGTAATAGTGCCATCGAATCTGGTCCAGACGACACCGCAACTAACCACTTTCCTTGTAGTTTTTCCATGCCAGTATAATAACATATCCCATCACTCTGTGCTGAACATCACTCTCAACATTCTTTTCTGTACTTCTTTAAACATAGGTGCTGTAACAGGAATATGCGCTTTAATATCAATCACTCTTGCAGTATTAATAAAGCGTATATCATTTAAAAATAAAACTGATGGTTTATTTAACCCGCTTACCAAACCAATCTTCATAAGATGATATTTCCCCTGTGGATGATAGATAGAATCATAGGCTTTTTGATATGTCGCTTCATTTGAAGTCATCGGAACGACCAAAGCTTTCTTTGCACATACAGACACAACTAAACCAAAATGTTGATAACCCATTTCATTAAGGTAGGATTGACCAAATTCGATATAACAAATATCACCCGGTTTTACACTGATACCAATATCCTTTCCCGATTGATAACGGGAACGTATCACCCAGTTTGCTTCAGATATCATGCCCGCTTCAATATTATGCGGTTGTATGATACGGTAGAGATCCTTGCGGTAGGACATGTAATGATGCCATAAATCATATTTTTGTGCCTTATCTTTCATATAATTGTTTCCTCCTTACTTCTATATTCAGAAGAAAACAATAAATTCCACATCATTTCTTAAAATTTATAGATATAACTACAAAAGACCAAATGCATATCCACAAATGGCGAAGTGATAGAATCAGTTATTATCTCAAGTCAAAATATAATTATGTTTCATTTTTCACAACCAAAACAATTGAATAAAACAAGGATTATTCCCAATTTATTTTTAGTTTCTTCTTTTCCTTTACACAGTCTGCTAAATATAAATTAATTAATGTTTGATAAGGAATTCCCGTATGCATCGACTCATTTTTAAAATAGTCAATCACAGATTTATTAATATTAATCGTAACTTGCCGTTTTAATTCCTTCACATATGGATTTTTAATCGCTTTTTCAAAATTAAACTCTTTTTCTAGATATTCATCTTTTTTTGTCATACTCAAATATCCTTTCGTAATTCCGCCTTTCTGTTAACGTTGCTTTTCGAGCCGATATGATTCTTATTATTTTCTCTTTTCTAATGCAGTGAACAACCAACAATATATTTCCTAGTTCACTACTTCCTAAGATACGAAATCTATCTTCATCATTTGAATGCAAATTATCATATTCTAACAATGCATTTTCATCATAAAACACTGTCATCGCTTCTTCAAATGTCACATCATGTTTAGATTGGTTAATTTTACTTTTATATTGATCCCATTCAAACGAATACATCAAGATACCACCTACATCTATATGATAATTATATTATAATTATCATATATTTCAATATTTTTAATTAAATTGGCATTAATTATATAACAGAACAGGCAACCACAAATTATTGTGATTGCCTGTTTACTTTATCCAAAATGGAAAAAACTTAATATAAATGAACCTGCTAGATATGCAACTGCCATCACTAGGATGAAATAGAGCACCTGTGCTTGATTCACCTTATTTTTGCGCAATAGCTTTTCGTAATTGATTGCGTCCATCGCAAACCAAGTCACAATGAACATCAACAGATACACAATAGAACGCAAGATAAAATGCAGATTGGACATGACTTACTTTGTACCGAAGATACGGTCGCCAGCATCTCCTAATCCAGGTACGATATAACCATGCTCATTGAGATGATCATCTAATGCAGCGATATATACGTCTACATCTGGATGGCTCTTTTGAATTACCTTAACACCCTCTGGTGCAGCTACTAAGCATACTAGCTTAATATTCTTTGCACCACGCTTCTTGATTTGCGCAATCGCATCCTTTGCACTACCACCAGTCGCCAACATTGGGTCAACAATCATAACGATAGCGTCTTCCAAGTGGCTTGGAAACTTTGCAAAATATTCTACAGGTTCCAAAGTTGTCTCATCACGATACATACCGATGAAACCTACCTTTGCTGTAGGAACCAGACGTCTAATACCATCTAATAAACCAATACCTGCACGCAAGATTGGAACGATGACTACTTCTTTACTTAATTCATAACCAGTACACTTCGCAACCGGTGTTTCAATTTCAATTGGATTTGTTGGTAAATCACGGCATACTTCATACGCCATTAGCTCTGCAATCTCGTCAAGATTCTCACGGAAATCCTTTGTTCCGCACTCTTTACGACGCATTTGTGTCAACTTATGTGTAATTAGGGGATGATTCAATACTTCTAACATTATCTTCTTTCCTCCGTATTTCCTGTTCTAAATGATATAAGAAGATACCCATACATGCAAGGATATCACGTTGTTATTTCATCAATTTTTCTGTAATATCCTGCATGGTAATTGGACCTGGTCGCAAAATAACCAACTCTTCTTTTGTACAATCCACGATAGTACTCGCTTCACCAAAGGAGACATCACCTTCTAACATTCCATCCAAATCTGGACAGCTCTTTTCAATCTCCTCTAGTGATGTACAAGTTGGTTCTCCTGATTGATTCGCACTTGTCATAAAGATTGGTCTTCCTAAACCTTTAATAATCTTGGCAAGTGTAGTAGATGTTGCCATACGAATCGCAATCGTATCTAGATTTTCTTGCGATAGATTCACTCCATCTTTCCGCTTGAGGATAACTGTGATTGGGCCTGGCATAAAGCCTTCAATCACTTTCTTAGCTCTTTCATCAACTTGTGCAATCTCTTGAATCTGTTCAAGATCTGCACACATCACTGGAAATGCCTTTGTTAGAGGGCGATGCTTCACATTTCTTAGATTTTCTTCTGCTTGATGACTAGAAACCTGTGAACAAACTCCATACACCGTATCGGTTGGTACACTAATGACGCCATCATTTTTTAGTATCTCAATGATTTCTTGAATCTCTTCTGCTTTAAAACGACGCATATACTTCCTCTTTTCTACTTTTATCTCTATGCCTTATAATTATAGCGCGAAATATGGAGGGTATCAGATGATTCGATTCGATAGTGACTATACTGAGGGTTGTATTCCTGAAATTTTAGCAGCCTTAACAAATACAAATGACGAACAAACAATCGGTTATGGCAAAGATAGCCATTGTCAAAATGCCGCAAATCTTATCAAACATACAATTAAACGTGAAGATGTGGATATCCACTTCATGGTTGGTGGTACCCAAACCAATATCGCTGTCATTACAGCCATCTTAAAACACCACCAAGGCGCAATCTGTGCAGAAAGTGGGCATATTAACGCACATGAAACAGGTGCACTTGAATCCGTAGGACATAAATGTCTAACACTACCTACATCTAACGGCAAGATCACAGCCAAACAAGTGGATACACTGATTCATAACCACTACAACGATGCTAGTGCAGAACACACTGTACAACCAGGTATCGTATACATTTCCTTTCCTACTGAAAGTGGTACCCTATACACCAAACAAGAACTTAAAGATTTATACAACATCTGCCAAAAGCATAACATCCCACTCTTCATTGATGGCGCAAGACTAGGATATGGTCTTATGGCCAAGAAGAATGATGTGACCTTTGAAGATATCGCAAATCTATGCGATATATTCTACATTGGTGGCACAAAAGTTGGTGCTCTATTTGGAGAATGCATCGTCATTCTTAGTGGTCTATACAAAAAAGACTTCCGCTACTCCATCAAGCAACACGGAGGAATGCTAGCCAAAGGTAGAATGCTCGGTATTCAATTCGAAGAACTATTTAAGGAGAACCGCTATCTTACAATCTCAAAACACGCGATTAATATGGCAGATTTACTTGCAGAAGGATTTCTATCAAAAGGATATCGTTTTTATTTCCCTGTCGAAACCAACCAACTATTTCCAATTTTCGAAAACACAAAGCTAGAAGAACTTTCAAAAGAATTCACCTTTACCTCTTGGGTAACAATTGATGAAACACACACTGCTGTTCGCTTTGTGACATCCTTTGCGACAAAGCGCGAAAACGTTGAATACTTACTAACTAAAATATAGTTGCGATTACGCAACTATATTTTCTTTATTCATGAATTGAAATGACTGTACCATCATTCTTCCAGATGCTATTTTCGTGTACCAAACCTCTTACACAAGATGTTGGATACACACGAGAGTTTCTGCCAATCACAGTGCCTGGGTTAAGCACAGAATTACATCCTACCTCAACATAATCTCCAAGCATTGCGCCAAACTTCTTAAGTCCGGTATCAATTCGATGACCATCTTCACGAATTGTTACAGGACGCTTATCACTCTTCACATTTGATGTGACTGAGCCTGCACCCATATGGGAATAATATCCTAAGATAGAATCTCCTACATAGTTATAGTGCGGTGTTTGAACATGGTCAAATAGAATCACATTCTTTAACTCACAACTATTTCCAACCACACAATCTGCACCAACTAACGCCGCAGATCTGATAAATGCACAATGACGTACCTCTGTACGCGGTCCAATAATGCATGGTGCACCAATATAGGCCGATGGAAATACAGTCGCTGTCTTATGAATCCAAACATGTTCAGATACTTCAGTGTATTCTTCCTTGTCTAATCCTTCACCTAACTTTAAAATGAGGTTCTTAATTCCAGAAAGAGCTTCCCATGGATATGTAAACTGTGATAAATACTCTTTCGCAGCTGTGTGTTCTAAATCATACATCTCATCAATACGGTACATAAATCCTCCTAGTTTGTGGAATTATCATATATTCCCTCAGGTAGTGTTTCCTGGGAAATGATTTCATCATTCATAATCTTATCAATCTCAGCCTTAATGAAATCAACCTGATTTTGATATAAGTAAACTACTGATAATAGTTGATCCGGTGCAGATGCACAGTAATCACTACCTGTATCACCATCAAGATGATACTTTACAATATTCCATTGAATATTTTGGTCTAACTGTTTCTTACATAAAGCATAAATAGAATCTGTAGAAACATTGGTTAAGAATTTACCTTGTAAGGCGCCCAGAATATTATTAATCGAACTAATCAACTCAGGACTTAATAGCTTATGAATAATCGCAGATAACACGATTTGTTGGTGAAGGTTACGGTCAAAGTCACCGTTTGGCAGACTATAACGTTCACGAACATACTCTAATGCTAACTCTCCATCAAGATGTAATGTTCCCTGAGGATATGTGCGTCCTGTAAATGTCGCAGTAAATTCAAATGGATTATCAATATCAACACCATTAATTGAGTTAATAATATCTTCAAATGTTGTGAAGTTTACTAACATGTAGTAATTCACATCTGTACCAAGTAAGTTACTAACACCCTTTAATGTATTTTGAATACCACTTAATCCTAGATGAGTTAACTTATCCTTCGAGTTTTGATATGCCGGATTTTGAATATAGGCATCACGTGGTAAGTTGGAAATCAGAATTTGATGTGTATTCGGATTCACTGTTACCGCTATATCAACGTCCGTTCTACCCTCTAAGCTTAAATCACCCGGTTGGTCATTACCCGCAATGAAGATTGTAAATGGTGTGTTCGCAAGATTGGTCTTATCTTCTGTTACTTGTGTCGTTTCCACCTTGCGGAAATAACTACCAATCAGCTTTGTGTCTGTCTTAAAGTTCTTAAATTCATCTGTTTCTAAAACTGTTGATAAATAGGAATCACTTAAGAGTAAAACATCACCTTGATTTGTATATAGGTTCTTTACAGCAGATTGCACAGAACTACTATTCACTGTCTTCAGATTATCATTCTTTAAATCCGCACTTAACTGTTCTAGTGCGTAGTTCTGATTATTTCCATCTACACCAATTGCTGTAATAAATGTTGCATTCTGATACTCCGCTAACTTCATACTTTCTTTGTATTCAGAGTTAGCGAATATATCTTTATATTTTGCTTTATACGCATCTGTCATAACATAGATGCCAATTCTAACTTCATTACCCAAAACAGAGGAGAAAATATTGCTAAAGCGATCTGTATAGTACGGTAGTGCAATATTGACGATAATAAGCGCTACCGCAAGCACTGTATTGATTCCCTGCGCAAAAATATTACTAGGTCTTACCTTAGATGTTAACAAGAATGTTAACCAATCGATTACCGCAAGTACGAGTACAACGATAAATTTCCACTTTGTCGGAAACATCGGCATACGCCAGAATGTTATCGCAAATACAATACTCGCAAGGAAAAGAATCAGCCATAAAAATCTAGCGCTGATATATCTCTTCTTACGCTTTTTCTTTCGAATTACTCTGTTTGGATTTTGTTCGGTCATAGATCATTTCCTTGTTTATGAAACTTTTACCAGCTTTCCAACTAATACATATCTTCCATCTTCAACATCATAGGAACATGTTGATAACATTACAATTTGATCTTCTGCTGTGATTGTTACATCACTCTTAAATGTTGATGCAGAAACAAAACGATCAACATAACTTAAAAATTCACTGTCACTACCAAAGTCATACTGTACATAGTTTCCTGTACCCGTTGTAGAGTATCCTGCAACCGGATAAATCTTATATGTACCATTTGGTGTTTGGAAAACCATTTCCTTATGACTATCATAGTAAGATTGATCTTTATACTTCTCAATATCCGCAAACATTGAATCATTTAACATATGGTGACCATAAATGACTGTATTCTTATGTGTAAAGTCTCTGCCATTGTTATAGTCAATAAATACCGTTCCGCTTAGATTGTATGTACCATCAAATAAGTGGTCCAAGTAGTAACTATTTCCAAACTTATTTTCATCTGTACTAGCACCAAACACAACCGGATAGTCCACATTGGAGTTTGGAAGTGTAATCCAACCTGCACAGTCTGGGTTTTGAGATAACAACTTTTGGAAATCTAATGTAGAAGTTGTATCATCTTTATCCGTGTCTTTCTTCGTTGTAACGGCATCTTTACGTAAGTTATCATACGCATTTCCTGCTTGGTTATAACTTGCTAGACCTTTATATAACTGGTAGCCAGAAAAAATTGCAACACCTAAACACACAACCATGATGATATCCAGTACAATTCTTCCCACTCTAGATAATTTCTTTTTATTCTTTTTCTCTTTCATACTAACCTCTGCAATATTTTACAGTCGATTGACTGAGTGTGCAAGCATTCGCCAAATGCACGCAACTATGTAATAATAATACCATGTTAGGCGTAGACATCGTAGATATGCTTCGAATTGACTTAGAAAAACCCATCATTTCACATGTTTTGACACAATCTGAAATGATAGAATTCTCCTCAAAGCATACTATCACACAGAAAAAACAATACTTTGCAGGACGCTTTGCGGCGAAAGAAGCTATCTTCAAGGCAACCCAGGATAAAGACTACTTACAGTACAGTATTCTAAATGATGAAAGTGGGAAACCTTACATCAAAGACCATCCTGAACTTGAAGTGAGTATCTCTCATGACGCAAACATCGCGATTGCGATTGTACAAAGTATTTCAAATACATAAATACATTCATTTTTAAAAGGTTCTCTTTTTGTAAGAGAACCTTTCTATCATTCCTGATCTTTTGGTATTTTTCGATATATCAAATATGCCACAACAAGCAATACTAGTATCACTAAAACTAGAATTGTGAATAACACTGATATCTTCGGAATATTCATATTTATATCGGCTAAATAAAACTTAATATACAGTTGTATCGTGATAGCCATCAAAACTAAAGCAGCTAAATACACGCATTGGAACAATAACATCTTTTTTCTCATAAACCCTCCTTTTATGAATTAGAAATACGCAAAAGATAAATGATAGCAGTGTAATGATAGTTGAACATAATAGTTGAATATCTACTTTTAGTATACTCCCAACAAAATAGAAAAACATTCTCTATCTGTCATTTAAATAGAGAATGTCTATTGATTAATTTTGAATTGTATTGATTGGATAAGATTCTTGCATTTCTCTTGCGACAATGTATTCATTCTCTGCTGTACGCAATAGAATTAACGGCATCGTACGACTTAAGAATAAGTGAATCCCTTCTGTAACGGAGTATGCACCACAATTGTTAAAGGCTAAATAATCACCCTCATGTAAACCTTGTAACGTTACATCTCTGACTAGCACATCTGCAGTTGTACAAAGACTACCACATAGACACCAATTCTTTTCTGTACGGTCATCACATGCATGCAAGTGTTGAATGTGTGGTACTTTCATACCCATCATTTGACCATAATAGTTTAGATGATTCATACCACCATCTACGATGCAGTAATTCACACCTTCATTGGACTTACAATCCATTGCACGAGTGAGGTATGTTCCACAGAATGTGGAATAGAATCTACCCATTTCAATTGTTAAATCTACAACCTCAGATAGTTCTTTTAGCTTTGCATGGATGTTCTCAAGAGGTTTTAATGTATCACTGAAATCATCGCCTTCGAATAATGGTACAGATAAACCTGGTCCATATTCAATCTGTTCTACTTTACGATTGAACGTTGTTTGAATCTCTTTGATTAATTCTAACAACATATCCAACTCTTTGATTTGCTTGTCGTTCTTCTTACGTTGTGTGCCCGCGAAGTAGTGAATGCCTTTTACAATAACATTTGGATACTTTTCTTCATTTGCATAGATAGAGAATAAATCTTCCTTGGACATACCAAATTGACTACCTGCATTTAAACGAGGTAGAATCTCAACTTTCTTTTGGTACTTCCCAGCAACTTCGTTTACGATATCCATATGCAATAGAGATTCTGCTGTGTAGTGAATCACTCCATATTCCATCGCATCTGCAACATCCACTTCTGTCTTATTAACACCTGAGTATAAAATCTTTGTCGGTTCTACATGTAGAGCTTTACAGATGGATAGTTCACCTGGACTACATACTTCTAATTTATCTGTGATTTCTGCCATCGTCGGAATCAAGAATGGATTTGCCTTGATGGAATAACATAGACGATATGCACTACCTACGATTTCTCTCATCTTTGAAACACGATATTTTACTGCTTCTAAATCAAAGATAAAGCAAGGTGTTTGATAATATTCTGCGATATACTTTAGTTCTTTTTCTTGCATTATTCGATTCCTTCCATCTTCTTTAATACAGCACGGTCAATCTTACCGTTCTTTGTCATTGGCATTTCATCCAAGTGTACTAACTTGTTAGGCACCATGTAGCTTGGCATTACAACCTTTAATTCATTATGTAATTCCTTTTGATCACGCTCACCTAACCAGAATAAGTAGATACGTTTCTTATTGTGATCATAAATTGCACATGCACGCACAACACCACTACGTCCTTGCACTAAGCTTTCAATTTCACCTAACTCAATGCGATGTCCTAGGTGCTTGATTTGGAAGTCTTTACGTCCAATATAGACCAGTTCTCCTTGCTCGTTATATTTTGCAAGATCACCTGTACGATACATGCGTTCATAGTACACAGTATTTAATGGATTCTGTACGAATACAGCTGCTGTCTTTTCGCTGTCATGATAATAACCTAACGCTAGACATGCCCCCGCTACACAGATTTCTCCACTTTCATTTGGGGTATCTACCAATTTATTTTCATCAGATAGTAAGAATACCTTCTCATTATCAAATGCTGAACCAATTGGAATGATTTCATCTGCCTTATATTCACGATTTTCTAAACGATAGTATGTGCAGTTACATGTAATCTCAGTAGGTCCATATAGATTGATAAACTCTGCCTTTGGACAATTCTTCATCCAGATATTTAAATGCTTAATTGGCATGACCTCACCACTGAACATGACTAAACGAATCGTCTCAGGATTACGGTAGCCAAATCCATTCATAATGGACACAAAGCACATTGCACTAACAGCCCATGTTAGTACAGTCACCTGATGATCACATAAGAAATCCATCAGATGTGTTGGATTACTGAAGAATTCACGTGGAATCAGTTCTACTCTAGCACCAACATAGATACTGCTATAAATATCTTTCACTGACACATCAAAATCAAATGGTGCTTGGTTAGCAATACGATCATCCGCACAAATTCCAGACACCTTTACAAATTCTGGAATAAAATCGATGACAGATCCATGTCCAACAACAACACCCTTTGGTACACCAGTGGAACCACTCGTAAAGTTTACGTAGAGAGGATCTGTGCTAGCTGCCTGTTTACGAATCCCTGCAAGCATGTTTTCATCAATAATGCCTTCACGGATAATATCTTCAACCTTCACAATATTAGCAGTAGACCCTAATTTTTCGCGCGCTTCTTCATAGAAACGTTCATTACTCAAGATAACACTTGGACTTAATACTTCTAAAATCTTTTCAATACGTCCTATTGGCTGTCTTGTGTCAATCAGTGAATAGAATCCACCCGCATAGACAGCACCATACATTGCCGCAAGTGTAGTGTTACTCTTTTCCATATACATCGCAACCGCTTGACGAGGTTGGATATATGTCGCAAGCGTTGTACCAAGAATCTTGGCATCTTTCACTAACTCTGCATATGTCATTTCTGCGGTTTCATCAGCGACCGCAATCTTATTTGGATGTTTTAGACAAGAGGCTTCTAGCCACTCAAGAATATTCTTTGTCATAGTTTAAACTCCTAGCATATCTATTTTACTATGCTCATCCATTTTTGGATGTTAAATTTATCTGAAAAGATAAAAATGGAGGAATCCTCCATTTTTAACAATTAAAATATACAAACAACATACGGTCTTTGCCGTTCATATCTTTGAGGATTTCATAACGAGCTTCTGGTAACATCTCTTCTACTAGTTTACTCATACGCTCGCGCTGGTCCCATCCCATTTCAAAAGCCATAAATGCTTTCTCGTTGAGAACTTTCTTACAATCCTGAAAAATCATGCGATAGAACTTTAGTCCATCCTCACCACCAAATAAGGCTACATGAGGTTCAAAGTCCACAACAGAGGTTTCCATCTGTTCATCCTGTGGGATGTATGGAGGATTGGAAATAAGTACATCCAAATGACGATTTGCGTCAATTAACGGTTGTAACATATCCCCTGCAGTAAAGTCGATTTCGACTTCGTTATTTTCTGCGTTCTTCCTTGCAGTGACTAAAGCTTCTTCACTAATATCTGTTGCGTGCATCTTCACACGACTTTCTTCTTTTGCGATTGTAATCGCAATGGCACCAGAACCGGTTCCAACATCTGCACATTCGACAGTTTCCTTTGTCGGGAAAATTTCATCAATACGAGATAAAATTAATGCACAGAGTTCTTCCGTTTCACAGCGTGGAATTAATACATCTTCATTGACAATCATCTTATATCCATAGAACCATGAATAACCTAATACATGCGCCATTGGTTCCTGTTTTAAGATTCTTTCCATGCCTGCATGGAATTCACTTGCGAGCGCTTCTGGCATCTCATCATCGATATGCATAAACAAATCATAGCGTTCACGTTGAGAGATTTCTAAAAGATATGCCATGACAGTTTCCGCAGGAATATCATTTTTTAAACACTCTTTTTCGTATTGCTTAATTGTTTTCGCAAATGTACTCACACTGCTGTCTCCTCAAGTTTTCTCTTTTCTTCTTCTGCTAATAAGCCCTCAATGACTCCATCGAGTTTACCTTCCATGATACGGTCTAACTGTGTAATTGTTAAACCAATACGGTGGTCTGTTACACGGTTTTGTGGGTAGTTATATGTTCTAATTTTTTCTGAACGATCACCAGTACCAATCTTAGCACGACGAATCTTACCAGCTTCCTCTTCCTGAATACGCTTGAGTTCTTCATATACACGCGCACGAATTAAGCGCATCGCTGTCTCGCGGTTTTCAATCTGTGAACGTCCATCCTGGCAGTTTACTGTAATACCTGTTGGAACGTGCACGATACGTACGGCAGAGTCTGTCTTATTAATATGCTGACCACCGGCACCAGAAGCACGGTGTGTTTCAATTGTTAAGTCCTTTGGATCGATTTCGATATCGGTATCTTCCGCTTCAGGTTGGCATAGTACAGTTGCGGTAGAAGTATGAATACGTCCCTGTGTTTCTGTCTTTGGTACACGCTGTACACGGTGTACACCTGATTCAAACTTTAATTCTTTGTATACATCTGTTCCCTTTACAGAGAAGATAATCTGCGTATATCCACCTGCTTCACTGACAGAAGCTTCCAGAACCTGTACCTTCCAGCCCTTGCTTTCTGCGTACTTACTATACATACGATATAAGTCACCAGCGAAGATATTACCTTCATCTCCACCTGCACCACCACGGATTTCCATGATGACATCATGGTCATCATCTGGATCACGTGGTACAAGTAAGTGCTGAATTCTTTCTAACAAGGCTTCACGTTCTGGTTCACACTCATCTTTTTCCATACGTGCCATCTCTTTGAGTTCAGGATCATTCTCCTTTAACATCTCATCTGCTTGCGCAATACGAGAGTCTAACTCTAGAAGTTGGTGGTACGCTTCGACAGGTTGTGTAAGTCTTGCCTGTTCCTTTGATAATTTTGTAAGGAGCTTAGAATCTGACATAACTTTCTCATCCATAAGCTTCTCTACGATTTCTTTATATTGTTTTTCTATTTCACTTAATTTTGTTCTTACTGCGTCCATAGTATTCTCCACATATTTTCCATAACAACTTTAACATAGTTTATATTCTTTGTATTCAAAGAAAAAGGTCCGGAATTATACCGGACCGGCTTTATTTCATACCGTACTTCTTATTGAACTTCTCGATACGTCCTTGAGCCTGTGCGAATCTCTGACGTCCAGTATAGAATGGATGGCAGTTTGAGCATGTATCTACTTTAATTTCAGATAATACAGAACCTGTTTCGAATTCTGCACCACAGCTTGTGCATACTACCTTCGCCTTGTGATAAGTTGGATGAATATCTTTTTTCATTTTTATCTCCCTTCTGCCTTAAGCCTCTGATTGGCTTAAAGAAAGTGCTAAATTGCCTATTTATACTACCATAACAATTTTTTTCGTGCAATCTTTTTATTCAATAGTTTCACGCCAAATTACTGCACCAAGATTTTTTAACTTCTGGTCGATTTCAGCGTAACCACGATCGATGTGATATACATCATGGATTTCTGTGACACCTTCTGCTAATAGACCCGCCACTAACATCGCTGCACCACAACGTAAATCCGTCGCAACAACCTTGGTTCCAAATAAAGAACTTGGGCCTTTGATACTAGCAGAACCTGTTGATACTTCGATATCTGCACCCATACGTTGTAATTCTCCACAGTGCTTAAAGCGCTCTACGTAGATTGTCTCTACAACCTTGGATTCACCATGTGCTTGTGTCATGAGTGTTGTGAGTGGTTGTTGTAAGTCAGTCGCAAAACCAGGGTATGGTCTTGTGGTAACATCCGTCGCAACCAGTTTATCTGTATGACGAATCGTAATACGGTCTACATCAATATCCATATCAACACCCATTTCCTGTAACTTAGAAGTTAAGGCATCTAAGTGTTGTGGGATGATATTCTTGATCACCATCTTTTTAGCACAAGCAGCCGCAATCACTAAGAATGTACCTGCTTCGATACGGTCCGGGATAATTTCATGGAAACAGCCCATCAATTGATCAACACCATCAATTGTGATGACATTTGTACCTGCACCACGAATATGTGCACCCATCTTATTTAATAATGTCGCAACATCGATGATTTCTGGTTCCTTCGCTGCATTTTCAATCGTTGTACGACCCTTTGCGTATACAGCAGCCATCATAATGTTGATAGTTGCGCCAACACTTGCGATATCTAAGAAGATTTTCGCACCCTTTAATTCCTTGGCTTCGATTGTATAACAAGCCTTATCATATGTTACTTTAGCACCTAAGGCTTCAAAACCCTTTAGGTGTAAGTCAATTGGTCTTGGGCCTAAGTAACATCCACCAGGCATCTTCATACATACACGACCAAATCTACCTAACAACGCACCCATGAAGTAGTAAGATGCACGAAGCTTTGTGACTGCGTCATCTACCAAGTCAATGTTTTGGATATTTGTAGGATCGATAATCAAATGATCAGAAGAGCGTGCTTCTACTTGAACACCTAATAAATTTAGAATCTTTGTTAGGGATTCAACGTCCGCAATCTGCGGTACCCCAACAATTGTGACTGGTCCATGGGCCAGTACGGTAGCAGGAATTAGTGCTACTGTCGCATTCTTTGCACTAGAGATTGTGACTTCTCCCTCTAGCGTATGTCCACCTTCAATTTTAATTACTTCCTGCATATTTATTTTCCTTTCTGATCAGCTCTGTCAGCTCGTGTATATCCTTTACAAGTATATCTGCTTTTGATTGATCCTGGTAGAAGCGATCATCAATTCTCGCAACAGTTCTAATTCCGGCTGAGATACCTGCCTGTATCCCTGCTTTACTATCTTCGTATACCAAGCACTCTTCTTTGCGTACTTGTAGTGCCTCTTGGGCTAATAAATAGATATCTGGATATGGTTTTGAACGTTTGCAGTTTTCTCCACTTTCAATAAAGTCGAAGTATTCCAAGATCCCCATCTCTTTTAGACTTGTGACAATCAAATCATACGAGGATGCAGAACAAACCGCTAACTTTAAACCCTTCTCTTTCATCTGTTGTAATGCCTGCGGTACACCCGAAAACATAATCTCTTTAAAATGAATTGGGTGTTCCACATTAAAGTATCTTTCGTTATTTTCACGAATCACTTCAAGAGGAACTTTTCTATCCAACATGTCATACAACATCTCATATGTTTTCTGCATCGTTGTACCGATGATTTGATAGATATTCTCTACAGGACCTTCGTAACCATATGCACGCATCTGTGCAACTGTCCCCTGCATATAATAGTATTCACTATCATAAAGAATACCATCCATGTCAAACAATACCGCTTTTATCATATACAGCATTTTACATGAATTTTCGTATCCATTCTAGATGTATGCAAAAGTTTGCGTCATCATTATACAACGAGATATAAAAAAGAGGCTCATGTGAGCCTCTATATCACTCAATTTGTAATTAAGCTTTGTCAGCGGAACCGAATTGGTTAACCATTTCGATTACCTTAGCAACGATTGCGTCAGCACCTGGTTTGAGTAACTTACGTGGGTCAAAGCCCTTACCCTGTTGGTCCTTACCAGCTTCGATGTATTCACGAGTTGCCTTAGCAAATACAATCTGTAAGTCTGTATTAACGTTGATCTTAGATACACCCATTGTGATAGCCTTGTGTACTTGGTCAAATGGGATACCAGAACCACCGTGTAATACTAATGGCTTACCATTTACAGCAGCATCGATTTCTGATAATCTTTCGAAATTTAATCCTGTCCAGTCTTCTGGATATACACCGTGGATGTTACCGATACCTGCAGCTAAGAAATCAACACCTAAAGAAGCGATTTCTGCGCATTCCTTTGGATCAGCTAATTCACCGTTAGATGTAACGCCATCCTCTGTACCACCGATACCACCAACTTCACATTCTACAGATACACCCTGTGAATGAGCTAACTTGATGATTTCCTTTGACTTCTCTAAGTTCTCTGCGAAATCATAGTGAGAACCGTCAAACATTACAGATGTGAAACCTGCTTCGATGCAAGCCTTAGCACCTTCAAATGTTCCGTGATCCAAGTGTAAAGCAACTGGAACTGTAATGCCCATATGGTCATGAATGTTCTTAACCATATCTACACACTGCTTGAAGCCACACATATACTTCGCTGCACCTTCAGAAACCTGAAGAATGACAGGAGAGTTAGCCTGTTGGCAAGCAGCTAAGATAGCCTTTGTCCATTCCATGTTATTGATGTTGAAAGCACCAATTGCATAATGACCTTCATGAGCCTTTTCAATCATTTCTTTTGCTGAAACTAATACCATGAGATATTCCTCCTTATTTAGCGTTTTCATATTAAACTATTTCTGAACATTTTTAAAGTAGCATGATTAAAAAAAGGCTATTTTTAGCCTTTTCTTAATTAATTATCGAATGCGTCATCGCCCTTTGGTAAATCTAGACCAGCAACTTCAATTGGCTCATCTAATTCATCATCCTCTAGTTCGATTTCAGAAGTATCGATATGAACCTCTTCAAACTTACGACGGTTACGTAAATCCCACTTGTTATTCTCTAATGAAGCAAATCTATTATCCAACATTAAGTCACTATAGAACTGTGCTTTTTTACGTCTGATTTTATCTTCAGGAATATCCATTGTCTTTACAATTTCATCCCAAATCTTTGAGAAATCTACTTCTCTTTTTCTTTTTTTGAGCCAATTGTAGGCTACATCCGTCATAGTCTCATTGTTAACCATTGTAAATCTCCTTTATACAAATGCATGATATGCTTGCTTCGCCATGGCACTATACCCCAAGTTACAAATAATGTCAAACATTTTTTACTGGTGTCAATTCCCAGCATAATTTCTGGTGAAGTACAACATTATCATTGGATAAGAGTTGATACTCTACAGACCAGTATTCATCACACTTTTCCGCATGACAAAGCCTTGTCTGCATGTACATTTTTCCGTACTGAGAGTCCACAACACTTTCTCCATCTTTATCATCAAAGAGTGTAATTTTTGTATGAACATCTGCTTTTCGCTCGAAAGAAATATAATCATCACCGAAGTAAACCTGATGTGATCCCCCTTCGTTTTCCTCGCGATAGCGTAATGTATTTCCATCATATAAAGCATTTGTTTCCAATAAGATTTGTTTTTTATCTTCTAACAAATCATGTTGTATCAGTTTGACCGTTATACGCATATTCACCTTCCGTGAATGATTATATGCGAAGTAATCCTCCTGTCAACCTTTCCGCCCAACAAAAAAACTTCCATAGTAATTTATGGAAGTAATTTTATTAAATTATTCGTTGTAAGCGATAAGATATAGTGTTTTTGCACCAAATCCACTTACAGTAAGTGGAAGTGTCATTATCACTTTTTCTTCATGATTCACATTTTTATAAAGACCTACCCTATACGTCTTGCCCATTTCGACATCAAATTCAAACTCAATATCCGTTGCGTAGTAATTTTTGTTTTTTACTACAATGCCATTCTCTGTCATTTGAAAACTACCTACAAAGGTATGATGACCCGGTTCTAACGCTATGATTGTATCTAGCATTTGCCCCTTGATTGGATGATATATAGCCGCATCTTGACCATCAATTGCTGAAATATCTCCATGGAAATGTACAATAGCTTTCGTTGTACTTGCCGCAACAAGCTCTGCTTCTGCGTTCTTCCGCTTCATTTGAAGTGTGATAAATACCGCAAACGCAATAGCCCATACAACAAGTATCCCTGCTACCATAAATATTGGATTCATATTTTACCTCACATCTGCTCCGATTGAGCATTTTTCTTTAACACTATTATACATATGCTTTTCGTTATATCCTGTAAATAACAGTGTATTTTTTTGTATATATTATGATTTCAACCTCGAACTATAATTTCCTGGCAGCCGAAAGCAACATTCGTTTACGGAATGCTGTCATCATAAGCCAAATTGGTCCTACCAAAACTACAAGCAATGGTAAAATATATGGCAAACTTTCAAGTAGGGCTACCATGTACCGCTTACTTGGACCACCATTGAAAATTGTATTAATAGCCTCTGCTATATGATTGAGTAGATTATATAGAGCAGAGTTTGTATCTGCACTGGAAAGTATAATGAAAACGACCACAAAGAAAAGCGTTAGCCATAGCCCAACCAAGAAAATAATATACTTTGATACTTGATTACATATCGCAACGCGCTGTTGTAATGTTAACCCATCTAATTCAGGAATATCCTGCGTCCACTTTTTTGCACGTTCTTCTTGATTCATTTGGCCTGTTCAACTCCTTTTGGATAATAGACACTAAATTCATCATGAACCGGTCCATGCACTAAACTATATACAACATTGGATGCGTTCGACATTTCCACAATCGTACCATCCTTTTTCTTTACCCAAACCGCATCTCCTCTACTATCTGTATATGGTTCATACGGTTTTTGATACACCTCATCCTTTGACCAATAATAATCCAAGTTATATCCAGCCTTCTTTAACTGATGACGAAGTTTACGATTATTTGCAGGATTACTTTCTGAATACGCAAATAACTTACGGTCCCGAATGCGTAATGCAAAATCACGTACGATTGGATCTTTATGTTCACATAATCTTGAGAAACCATAACTGAATGCATATTCATCTAACATGAAATATTGCTTTAAAGAAATCTTCTTCCCTGTTAAAACAGGCTTAAATAATGAAATGATAGCTGGATCACTAACACTCTTTAAATCTCTTAAACGCTTAAAGAGTAGATGTAGAATGGTTTCAAAACTACGTGCAACTGGATGATAGTAAATCTGCCAATACATATGGTAGCGAGCCATGATGTAGTTTTCTACTGCGTATACACCACTTTCCTTGATTACCAAACGGTTACCATCAACGACACGTAATGTACGTAAGATTCTCTCTAAATCAAACTCACCATACTTTGTACCTGTAAAGTATGCATCACGTAATAGATAATCCATACGGTCCGCATCTAGTTGTGAACTGATCATCTGCACAAGTAGTGGATTCTTACTCTTATGACGGATGACATCCGCAACATCCTTCGCAAGACCCTTTGCACTGGATTCAATGATCTTTGTAATCTCTGTATTCTCTTCAATGATACGACAAGTAAATTCTTCATGTGATGTTCCAGTGACTGCCTCAAATGCATGGCTGTATGGACCATGACCAATATCATGTAGTAAACCTGCCAGCATGATTGTTACCTTATCATATTCATTTAATGCACTGACAATATCTGGAACCTCTGTTACCATACGACGAACAATTTCATACACTCCTAGGGAGTGAGAGAAACGAGTATGCTCTGCACAGTGGTACACAACATAAGCACCACCTAGTTGACGAATACGACGTAAACGTTGAAACCAACTGCTATTAACAATATCCCAAATTACCTGCAGATCAATATGTACATATCCATGTACAGGGTCTCGTAATACTTTTACTTCAGAAGTTTTCGCAAACATAAACTAGTCCTCCTTTACAAGTAGTACAACAGCTTGTGCTTGTACACCTTCTGACTTTCCAACAAAACCTAAGCCTTCTCCACGCGTCGCTTTCACACTGACACTATCTAGATGACACTCCAAAGCTCTTGCGATATTTTCACGCATAGACTGAATATGTGGTGCCATCTTTGGCTTTTCAATCATGATAAGACTATCAACATTTCCAATCACAAATCCACGCTCACGCATCATGACGCCAACCTGCGTCAGAATCTTTATTGAATCAGCACCTTCCCACTTTGGATCGGTATCTGGAAACCATTTCCCCAGATCACCTAATGCAAGTGCACCAAGAATCGCTTCCGCTACCGCATGGCATAACGCATCCGCATCACTATGTCCTACAAGTCCTAGTTCTGAAGGAATCTCCACACCACCTAAGATGAGTCTTCTTCCTTCTGCTAGGCGATGAATGTCTGTCGATTGTCCGATTCTCATGTAAAATCCTCCTTATAGTGAATTGTTTTTATTCCTAAAAAATTTATGTTCTATGATAATCATAAGATGTTGTGGAATGAAATAAAAGGAAAATCCAAGAAATAAGCACATTTGATGCGATATTTAGCGCTATCTAGCGGTTTTCTATCCATTCTTGAATAATCCAACTATAATAGAATTATGAAAATTCAGATTCCAGATTACATCCAAGCCCTCATCGACTTGTTAAATCAAAATGGTTATAGTGCATATGTTGTTGGTGGTGCGATTCGCAATGCATTACTAGAACTACCGATTCATGATTACGACCTAACAACAGATGCAACTCCAAATGAAATGTTGCAAGTATTCTCTAACTACCGTGTATTTCAAACAGGTATTCAGCACGGCACCATTACTGTACTGTCTAATAAACAACCTGTTGAAATTACTACGTTCCGTAGTGAAAATAGCTACGAAGATCATCGCCATCCATCTGGAGTCTCATTCTCTAAGAGTATCGAGGAGGATTGTAAACGTCGTGATTTTACAATCAACGCTCTTTGCTATAACAACAATGAAGGTTTGATAGATTTCTTTGGTGGCGTGGATGACTTGCAGCATAAAATTATTCGCTGCATTGGTAACCCTCATGAACGTATTGATGAAGATGCACTGCGTATTCTACGCGCATTACGCTTTGCAGGAAGACTTTCATTTACCATCGAAGAAAATACAGCAAGCGCAATACACAAACAAAAAGATTTACTACACTATATCTCTGAGGAACGCATTCATAACGAGTGGGTTGGCATTCTAGAAACAAATACCGCATCTTCTATCCTTACAGAATATAGCGATGTCATTCAGGTATTTATTCCCGAATTAAAAGACAGCGTTATCCAACAAAGCTTAGCTTCAATCAATCGTTCTTTATTGAATGCAGATATCCGCATGGCAATACTTCTAAAGGATATTCCTAACGCAAAGGAAATCTTAGAACGCTTGAAATATTCAGGCGCAGAGCAGACTGTGATTCTTGGTTGTATCAAACATTCAACAAAGAGCCTTACATCCAAGGTAGAATTAAAACAGTTCTTATCTACCCTTAATATTCCGTTTGATATCTATCATTCATATCGCTATGCGATTGACAAAAATTATCCAAAAGATACCATGCTTGCATATTATCACGAAATACAAGATGCTAACGAACCATACTTACTAAAGCATCTTGCAATAGATGGTAATACCATCAAAGGACTTGGTTATCAGGGAAAAGAAATCGCAGATATATTACATGCATGTTTGGATGAAGTTATTCATCACCCCGAAAATAACGATGATAAAATTCTGATAGACATGATAAAACGCACTCATTAGTGCGTTTTTCTTTTTCAAAATGTTTTTTGATATGCAATACGTTTATCCCCATTGTCTAGGTAGATTGTACCGCATGCATGGTAACCAAGTTTTAATAAAAACCTACGCATCGGAAGATTGTCATCATGCGTATCAATGCGAATGTCATGTAGTTGATGTTCCTTCGCTATCTTTTCCGCAAACTCCATGATATAACGAGCAATACCTTTGCCTCTGCAGTCTTTGCGCACCGCAATACGATGTACAACGACATAAGGATGATTATTCAACCATTGACCACCTTCAACATAGTCATAACTTGGCTCATGACCCGCAATGATATATGCAGTACCAACAATACGTTTTTCATCCACAAGTACATAACTATTTTCTGCTTGTATGTCCTGGGAAATAATCACTTCATTTGGATATCCATCTTGCCATTGAGGGATACCATTATCACGCATACTATCCTGCGCATCATGAATCACTTCTAAGATTTGATGGATATCTTCGATTTTACTCTTGCGAATTTCCATACTGCTTGATAACTGCTTCTAACTTTCCACTTACATCTGCACCAACAAGGTCAATTCCATCTGCGTAGTAATATCGTATATCCTCAATCTTCCAGAACTCTTTGCACAATGTTCGTATAAATGAGATTGCACAATCATTCTCCGGCACATTTCCACCAGCAGTTAAAATCAACACGAGTTTTTTCGCTTGGCAAAGACTGTAATACTCCCCTGCTTCATTTAAATCAAAGGTGATACCTTGCGTACATACCAGTTCTAAATATGCATGTAATATAGCAGGTAGTCCAAAATTCCAAAATGGAGCCGCAATCACAATCTCATCCGCCTTGGTAAATTGCTTAGCATAACGATACATTTCATCTTGAAAATTATGGTTGCGAGAATCCTTACAATACTGCTCTAAAGAAGCTTTCTGGAGTGGTCTTATCTTTTCTTCACCAAGATTTACAATTTCTACAGTATCTGTGAGAGTTAATAAATACTTCTGTGCCAAGTCATATGTTCTAGAATTCTCGCGGAATGCGGCATTCACAAATAATACAGTCATACTTTCTTCCTTTCCCTCATGACAAAAGAAAGCAGGTCACCCTGCTTTATAGCTTCTTGAATTGTTCAATATCCAATACAAAGATTGTCGCTCCACCGATTTGTACTTCAACCGGGAAGGACGCATATCTACCAACGTCATATGATGCTGTTGATGGGACAATTTCTGTACGACGCTTCGCTTCTTCGCCGATAACTGCAATACATTTATCTACAAGCTCATCTTCCGTACCAACGATAATAGTTGTATTTCCAGCACGTAGAAATCCACCAGTCGTTGCTAAACGTGTCATATAGAAATTATTCTTTGTAAGTGCAGCAGAAACTGCAGATGCATCATCATTGGATACAATTGCTAAGATCAGTTTCATAAGAGCCTCCTATTGTTACTCCTATTTTATCATGATTCACTGTGAAAATGAGATGAATTATACATTGAATCGGAAGAAGACTACATCTCCATCCTTCATCAAGTACTCCTTACCCTCTAAGCGCATCTTACCATGTTCCTTAACAGATTGTTCTGTACGATATTCCATTAAGTCTTCATAGCTATAGATTTCCGCACGGATAAATCCCTTTTCAAAGTCTGTATGAATAACACCTGCACACTGAGGAGCTTTCATACCTTCATGGAAAGTCCATGCACGACACTCAGGTTCACCAACTGTGAAGAATGTTCTTAGACCTAACAAGTGATATGCTGCACGAATAATCTTATCCAAACCAGATTGTGCAATTCCTAAATCCTGCATGAATGCAATCTTCTCTTCTTTATCAAGACTGGAAAGTTCTTCTTCCATCTTTGCACAGATCGCGATACATTCACTACCTTCATTTTCCGCAAATGCCTTTACCTTTTGGTAGTACGCATTACTTTCAGGATCACCGATTTCTTCATCGCTCATATTCGCAACATAGATAACTGGCTTTGATGTTAATAAGCCATAGTTCTTTAACATATCACGGTCAGAATCTTCTAAGTCACCTAAACGTACAGGTGTTCCTGCCTCTAATAACTTTTCAAACTTCTGTAAGGATGTATATTCAGCTACAGCATCTTTATCCTTGGATGTCTGTGCCTTCTTAGCCACCTTACCAATACGATTCTGGACTGTATCCAAATCACTTAAGCATAGTTCTAAGTTGATTTCTTCAATATCACGAATTGGGTCAACAGAACCCTCTACGTGTTCAATATTACTATCATCAAAACATCTTACAACGTGAACGATTGCATCTGTCTCACGAATATTTGCTAAGAATTGGTTTCCTAAACCTTCACCCTTTGATGCACCTTTTACAAGACCTGCAATATCTGTAAATTCGAATGTTGTGTAGATTGTCTTCTTTGGATGGAAGATTTCTACGAAATCATCCATTCTCTTATCTGGAACTTCTACCACGCCAACGTTAGGATTGATGGTTGCGAATGGATAGTTCTCCGCTAAGACCTGACTGTTTGTAATTGCATTAAACAAAGTTGATTTACCTACGTTTGGTAAGCCAACGATACCTGCTGTTAATGACATATATGATTCCTCTTTTCTTTCCTCTTATTCCTGTGGTGCTTTTTCAATAATCTTCTTTAACTTACGTTCAAATTCATGTCTTGGAAACATTACAACTGCACCACAACCCAAACATTTGATTTTAATATCCGCACCCATACGAATAACTTTCCAATATTTGGACTTCTTGCATGGGTGTTCCTTCTTCATTTCAACTGTATCATTTAGATTAAAATCACTAATCATAGTCCCTGCCTCTTTTCATATGCAGTGATTGTATTTTGCAATAACATACATATTGTCATTGGACCAACACCCTTTGGTACAGGTGTAATCGCACCTGCCTTAGGAGCTACTGATTCAAAATCTACATCACCGCACAAATGCCCATCAACACTATTGACACCAACATCAATTACATACGCACCTTCTTTGACATATTGAGCGTCAATAATCTTTGGCTTACCTACTGCGACAATTAAGATATCTGCTAAGTTTGTAAGTTCTTTCAAGTTTGCAGTATGAGAATGGCAAATTGTGACAGTCGCATTCGCATTCTGTAATAAACGAGCTACTGGTGTTCCTACCAATTTAGAGCGTCCAATAACCACCGCATGCTTACCTTTAGGATTACATCCCATACGCTTTAATAGCTCCATGATACCGAGTGGTGTACAAGGCACAAAGGATGGTTGATTCATAAAGAATCTTCCAAAGTTCATTGGATGAAGCCCATCCACATCCTTTCCAGGATTAATACACGCAATCGCTCTGTCTTCATTAAAGCCTTCTGGTAATGGCAACTGAATGAGAATACCATCGACGGTATCATCCTTAGAACAATCACTAATCACCTGTTCTAATTCTTCTTGTGTAATACTTGCGGATAAACGAATTGTATTGGTTTGAATTCCTACCGCTGCACAAGCCTTCTCTTTTCCACGTACATAAGACTCAGATGCTGGATTATCCCCTACGAGAATAACCGCAAGACATGGAGTTCTCATCCCTGCAGATACCCAAGCCTCAACCTTCGTACGCATATTTTCTTTTAGTTCGGCAGATAATTCACTACCGTAAATTATTTGTGTCATTTTAAATCCTCCGAATCTAGACATATTGTGATTGGCCCATCATTGAGCAGTTCAACTTTCATCTCTGCCGCAAAGATGCCCTCTTCGACTTGTAGACCATAACGTCTTAACACTTCGTTGAAGTATAGATACATCGCTTTGGCATGTTCAGGCTTACCAGCCCCATCAAAACTTGGGCGATTCCCCTTTTTGCAGTTTGCGAATAACGTAAACTGTGAAATTGATAAAATCGCACCTCCAACTTGTTGTAATGCTAGATTCATCTTCCCATTTTCATCATCGAAAATACGCATTTTGGCAATCTTATCTGCCATTTTTTCTACAACTGCTTCAGTGTCATCATCTTTGATTCCAACTAACAATAGGAAACCTTGTTCAATTTTCCCATTTACCACACCATCGATGGTAACACTCGCATGTTTTACTCTTTGAATTACTGTTCTCATATCGATAAAAATTATATCAGATATTACAATAATGTTGCCGTATATTAGCAAAAGAGCATACAAATTATCCTTGTATACTCCTTTAATGATTCAAAAATTCACTTTTTAATAACTAAATCACATTTTATAGACGACTATTTTATTATTTTCATCACGTAATTGATATATCTCATCCGCAAACGAAATATAATTCTTATCATGTGTGACGCTAATGATTGTCTTCTCTTTTTTCGATAGTTCGTTGAAGTATGACAAAATCATCTGAGTATTCTCATAGTCTACATTTGAGGTAATTTCGTCCAACAAATATACATCAACGTTTCTTAATAATGCTCTAGCAATGCACAAACGTTGCTTTTGACCTGTAGACATTATCTTGCCAGCTTCATAAATATCAGTATCTAGTGAATCATCAAGAGATAAAACATATTCTTTTAGATTCACAGTTTCTAATACTTCCCATATAGATTCTTCTGTTATTTGAGTATTATCTACTGTTAGGTTGTTACGAATACTGCCAGGAAAAAGAGATGGTGATTGCGATAAATACACCACTTTATCTCGCAAGTCAAAACTAGCAATATCTCTCAAAGATGTATTATCAACCGTTATTTCTCCATCGTAGTCCGTATAAAATTTTTCGATGAGTTTCAAAATTGTACTTTTTCCCACTCCGCTCTCACCTAATAAAACAGTCCATTTATGAGCCATTATTGTCAGAGTCATATCTTTTAGAATAGGAGTATTTGTATACTGAAAATTAACATTTTGAAATTGGATTTTTTGGTTGAGCACAAACGAATGACCTTCTCTAGAATTGTTAGAACTTAATTCAAATAATTCTCTCGTCTTTGTAAATTCTCCTTTAAACTTTCCTTTTTCAATCTCAGTAGAGAAAACGGTATTCAAATATGAATATAGCAATCCACAATATCCAACTACAGAAATAATTGTTCCAACCGTAAGTTTTGTTGTATACATCATCAATAATGCAACGATGCCAAATGATAGTCCAGTAAATAAAGAGGTCATAAATCCATTGATCCATACACCTGCTAGAGATTCCATTGAAGCGACACTTCCCCAAACAGAAACAATTCCATCATTATTCTCTTTTATCTTATTGATATAGAATGTTTCAAGATTGTTGCTCTTGATGTAGTCTATATTCTTGAAAATATCTGCTTTTAACTGATTATTCTTTGCATTTTTTTCAATTACGGAATTTACTAAATTTTCTAGCTTTAAATGAATATATCTAACAGGGATAATACTAAGAGGTACAAATAAAATCTGAAATAGTCCTATCACCGGGTGATAAGAAAATAAAATAATAACAATAATGATTGAAGATAGAATTGCACTGTAATAACTAGGAATATCCTTAATGTAGAACAACATTAAGTTAGAAAGTTCTCTTCCCGACTCCGTCAATACTTCTATAGAATTATGAGTATCAAAAAAACGTAGTGGTTGATGAATAATCTTTTCCATTAATTGAATTGCATACTCATTCCCTTTATTCCTAGAGAAAACAATCGCAAAGTAATTAAAAATTGTTTTTACGCAGATATGTAATAACGGTATAGACACAAAAATAAGAATGCTCAAAATTATTGTCTGCATATTTTTTTGTGGAATTACAGTATCGATAATATATTGCATTAATCTAGGTGAAAGTAAACTAATAATTTCTGATAAAATACAAAACCCAAATGCAATCATCGAGTATTTAAATGTAGATTTTTTTATTATACGTTCTAACTGTGACATACCTACCTCTATTATTTCAACAATTCTTCTAGTACCATTATTATATTTTTTTAAACGTTAATGCAATCTAATATAAAAACATCGTACTTCTTCGTACGATGTTATTCAAGATATGAATTAATAGCCGCATTCACGATTGATAATAGAATACTTGCGATAATCGCTGTATGGAATCCCATCATATATGAACCGTGTGCAAAACTGAATGCAATGGATAATACTGCTGCGTTGATAATCAGTGAGAAGAATCCAAAGCTAAAGAATGTCAATGGTAAGAATACCAACTTCATTAATGGTTTTAATGTTGCATTTAAAATTACAAGAATAAATGCCATGAAGAATAATGTATTGGCATTACCAATATACATTGTTCTCATAACACGATCAATCAACCAGAGTGAAGCTACATTCACTAAAATTAATGTTATAAATCTTTTCATTTCTTGCTCCTTTTCGTTTGCCAATATAGCACGCCTAATGCGATTACAAGTACCAGGATAATCACCGATATAATATCAAGTATACTCATCAGATAACCTCCTTTACTACAAGATTATTTTACCATACTTACAAATATAGGAATACTAATTATTCCTTGATACGAAGAAGTCGAATGGCGTTAATAACACACAACATTGCAACACCAGTATCCGCAAAGATTGCCATCCACATATTCGCAATACCAAGTGCACCCAATACTAGCGCAAGTACTTTAATCACTATCGAAAGTACAATATTTTGATTTGCGATACGAATAATTCTCTTGGCTTGTTGAATGGTTGTATCAATCTTGTTTAGATTATCATCCGTGATAATAACATCTGCGGCTTCGATTGCCGCATCACTACCAAGTGACCCCATCGCAAAGCCAATATCAGCTGTGCGCATAACTGGAACATCATTTACACCATCACCCACAAATGCTACAACACCATTCTGCTTAACAGTATTCACGCATGTTATCTTATCCTCTGGTAAACATCCACCATAAATCGAGTTGATGCCTAGTTCCTTACCTACTTCTTGGCAAATCTCTTCTGCATCGCCAGATACCATCATGCAAGCATGATTCTTACTTAGCTTTGAAATTGCTACTGTTGCACTATTTTTGATTGTATCCTTCAATAGAATACAGCCTATGAATATACCATCTTCCGCTACATAAACATAGGTTCCAGGGTTTGTATACTGTTTACAAGTTACACCATTTTCCTGCATCATCTTATAATTACCAACAAGAACATGATGGTTTTCTAGAGTAATCGAAATGCCTCTGCCAGCAACTTCTTGCATATCTGAAATCTGTGTTTGATCAACTTCTTCTTGATATGCATTTTGAATTGCCTTGGCAATAGGGTGATTCGAATAACTTTCCGCATATGCTGCAAGTTTTATCAGCTTTACGTCATCTAAGCTATCTAATAACTGACTTACCGCAAACTGTCCCGTTGTTAGAGTGCCTGTTTTATCGAAAACAATTGTACGAATCTCCGCAATTTTTTCAACATAATTTGCACCCTTCAACATGATGCCATGCATGGATAAACCACCAATACCCGTAAAGAAAGTGAGTGGTATTGAGATCACTAGCGCACATGGACAAGAGATGACTAAGAATGTACATGCACGGTAAATACCCTCATTGACATCACCAGTCACTAAACTTACTACGATTGCTACAAGCACTGCTAAACCAACGACTGTCGGTGTATAGTAATGCGAAAACTTTGTAATAAACTTTTCTTGTTTCGACTTTGTTTCGTTATTTTCTTCAATAATATTTAGAATTCTAGATACGGTTGATTGAGCAAATTCTTTTGTTGCACGTATCTGTAGTACACCGCTTGTATTCACAGCACCTGAAATGACTTCGTCATTCACATCCACATCACGAAGATTTGATTCCCCTGTTAAAGAAGCTGTATCTAGCGAAGAACTACCCACCACAATCACACCATCTAAAGGAATGCGTTCTCCTGGCTTTACTTGAATGATATCTCCCACCTGTACTTCCGTTGGATCAACCTTAATAAATTCTGTTCCACTTTGTACATACGCATAATCTGGACGTATATCCATTAAAGTCGCAATTGACTTACGAGAATGATCCACTGCCAAATCTTGGAAGAATTCTCCAATTTGGTAGAACAACATAACACCTGTTGCTTCCTTCCAATCATTCAGATATAATGCCGCAAATGTTGCAATCGACATTAAGAAATGCTCATCTAAAAGATTTCCCCGTTTCAGATTATTGAACGCTTTTAAAATTACATCATAACCAAGAATGATATACGCAATTAGGGTTGAAATATTACTTGCAATACCTGTTAAGGCAAACGAAATGCCGAACAAGATTGCACCTATCACTAATCTAGCAATCATAACTTGTATACTATGATCTTTTTTCGTTTCGATTTTTTGTTCTGCAAAATAACGCGAGAATTCCACATCGGGTTCTAGCTTAGCAATCATCTCGCGTAGCTCATTTTCAATGCGTGTATACTCGCTTGTCGCAAACTGTACACGTAGTATCGCATGCATGAAGTCAGCTTCCGCATGCTCTACACCGTCGATTTCCATTGCCTTTTCCGCAATTTCATTTGCACAATCTGCACAATCGATATTCTTAATATTAAATTTAAAGAGATGTTTTGGTTCTTCGTGTAGAGCCGTAATCACAGCATCAGGTTCATCATCATGAATAATGTCAAAAACCTTCTGCTCAATCACTGAATGATTTTCTTCATCACATGTAAAGCATAATTTTTGCTGCATAAAATGGATGTCAGCACTTACTACACCCTCTATTTTTCTGATTTCCTCTGCTAGTTCTGCAGCACAATCTGCACAATTAATCCCAATTACACGATATTTATATTCCATCTTAGCACCTCGCATATATCACTTGAACAACTATTCAACTATTATAATATTACTTTTGGATATTTTGTCAATCTATATGAGGAATGGTATAATTTCATCGTTTTGGAGGTATACCCCAATGATTAAAGCAAACTATCATACGCATACAGCTCGTTGTGGTCATGCAATCGGTACAGATGAAGAGTATGTTCAAGCAGCGATTCAAGCAGGTCTAACAACCCTTGGTTTCAGTGACCATGCCGCATATCCTACACCATGTCCTGGATTACGCATGAACATTGAACAAATTCCTGATTATTATCAATCTATTCGTTCTTTACAAGAAAAATACACAGCACAGATCAATATTCATCTAGGTATGGAAGTAGAGTACTATCCAAGCCAATGGGATACCATTCGTGAATATCGAAAAACACTAGATTATATTATTTTAGGACAACACAATCTAACCATTGATAAAGATAGCGTCTATGAATTTGATAACAAAGACCAAGTTGAACGCTACGTAAAATGCTTAGAGGAAGCTTGCCAACATTATATGTGTGATTATATTGCTCATCCGGATGTATTTCTCTGGA
The DNA here is from genome assembly GCA_938039295.1 of uncultured Solobacterium sp. Classification (GTDB taxonomy): domain Bacteria; phylum Bacillota_I; class Bacilli_A; order Erysipelotrichales; family Erysipelotrichaceae; genus Bulleidia. The sequence continues at coordinate 942 of CALHUY010000093.1, read as the reverse complement.
AATATCCTAGAATTGACGAGAGTGTACTAAACGCTGCAGAAAAGATTGCAGATATATCACGCTACTATGACATTCCACTTGAGCTAAACTGTGGTACTGGTGTACGCATAGGTAAGAAGGAATATCTTGATGGAGAACGTTATGCGTATCCAACAAGAGAATTCTTTGAAATTTTTGCTAAAAAGAAATGCCCTATTATCATTGGTCTTGATATCCACAATCCACAACATTTCCTAACAGAAGAAAATCTAAACCGTGCTTTGTCTGTTGTGGAAGGTCTACCACTAAACTTTCTAACAGACTACGACTTAGTCTCCAAAGCAAAAGAACGTAAAAAACTATTCTGGTAATACCTAAAAAGCCTAACTGAATTTCCATCAGCTAGGCTTTTATCATAATTAGTAATTGCTAGTACTCATAAATCCACTCTTTAAGTAAGTCAAAAAGCAGTTGTAAGCACCACAATATTAGGAGAGTCTTCTCACTTAATCAAATGATATATTGAGAAAAATCTTCTTGATTTATAAATGAAATACTCATTTTCATTTACAGAACTAATTGCATTATGCTCATCAAAGATGGTATGACAACTACTAACAGTACCGTGCTTAAAGTTACAATGTTGGTTGCGTACTCAACATCTCCATTTCCTTGGTGTACAAGGATTGGCATTACAGCAAGCGATGAAACTGCCGATTGCAACATGAATGTCTGTGCTTCTAGATTTGGTAGATTTGTACCAATTGTCTTTAAAACCATCACCATTAATAAAGGTGCTATTAGAAAACGACCACACAGGGCAAACACAGAATCTTTATCTAACTTCACACTTGCTAGTCCAGCTTTTGCTAGTACAATGCCGATATAAATAAGTGAAAGTGGTGTCACAATATTCCCAACATAAGTTAATGTTTTTATCATTGCCTGTGGTACCGGGAGCTT
>CALHUY010000092.1 GCA_938039295.1 uncultured Solobacterium sp. | reverse complement strand
CGAATATCATCTGATACAAGTTGACCAGTTGTAGGGTCTATTGGTAGCTGCCCAGATATATATATAAAGTCACCTGCACGAATAGCAGGTGAATATGGCCCTACCGCTACCGGGGCATTGTTTGAACTAATCGTTTCTTGAATCATTGTTTACTCCTCACTATCACTTGTCGAATCATCAGAAAGCGTTGCTAGAAAGTCACGATGCTTTGCTTGTCTTTTTTGCATTAACTTTAGATGCTTGTTACTCGACATTACAAGAAAGCAATATACAGTTAGAACTAGCATAACTAAAATAACTGCTAGTGAGATGAAATCATCAAAGGTTTCTAACATGTAATCACCATCTTTCCTTGTAAGTATACCTATGAATACTTAGGTTGTCCAAATATATGCCTAATCAAATTGTTGTAAGAAATCCTTCCCTTTTATCACCTCAGTGTGTGAGAGTTCTGGGAAGCCTAGTTGGTCTAAAACTTCGTAAACACAGATCGCAACACAGTTTGAAAGATTCAGACTACGTGCTTCTGCTACCATTGGAATACGTACACAACGGTCATAGTTATCATGAAGAATATGCTTATCAATACCAGTACTTTCTTTACCAAAGACTAGATAGATATCCTTACCTTCATCTAACTTGTAATCAAACTCTGAAGGTGTCTTTTCACCATAACGTGTAATGAAGTAATAGGAACCTTCATGCATGTTGTAAAATGTTTGCCAATCTGGATAGATTTTATAATCTAATTCCTTTACATAATCCATACCAGCACGTTTTAAAGATTTATCTGTAATTTTAAAACCCATTGGTTCAATTAAATGTAGACGACAATTCATCGCCATACATGTACGCATAATATTACCTGTATTCTGTGGGATTTCTGGTTCATATAAAACAACGTTAATCATACTAACCTTCTTTCAATTTTATGTTTGAATAACACTAATAATAACTTTAATAAAATAACCATACTTACAAATAATAGTATAATTCCAAAAACTACCGCAAAGAAGAAGTTTGATGGAAACATATTAATCATAATCGAGATATTTGGATCTAATAAGAATAAATCATTATCAAAGAAAACATAATGGAAATTCATCCAAAATCCATTAAAGTCTATCATTGCATAGATCGCAATAAAGAAAATGAGTGAGCCTAAGCACAATAATCCATTTTGATATGCATTTGATAATATTGTATAGCTTTGATTACGATGTGTGAATGCTAATAAAGTCAGGATTGCAATACTACCAACCAGAAGAATTGTTCGAGTCTTCATTGCATTTAGATAAAGATTTTTCACATCAACCATATGCAATGTTTCGCGCTCATCAAAGATTTCACGTTTACTACCCTTTACCTCTTCAACAACTTTAATATCATCTCGTTTATCTTGCATATAATCGAGTAAGGTATTCGTTGCATTCATTAAACCATCCTCTGAAATACCAATGCTTTCAGCTGTGTGATTTAAAGAATATTGCCAACGAAAAAACGAACGATTAAAACATAATAAATCAATTGATGTTAATAACAAAGATAGAAATAATGCTAGTCCTGCTAGAGCAGATAATAACTTATAACCCTTCATGTTCCATCCACGCTTCTAAACGAACAACTGCTTTACCACGATGAGAGATACTATTCTTTTCTTCGTTTGTCATCTCTGCCATTGTCTTACCAAATGGTTCATAGAAGACAATTGGGTCATAGCCAAAACCATTTGTTCCAGCAGGCTCTTTGGTAATAACACATTCAACTGTATCTTCAAATACAACCGGCTCATGATTTGGTCTTGTAACGGCAATTGCACATACATAGCGACAACTACGATTGGTTTCATCTTTCATACGGTCTAGTACAACTTGATTCTTATAGGAATATGGTGTGTCATGACCCAACCAACGCGCACTTTGAACACCAGGTTGTTTATCAAAAGCATCAATCTCTAGCCCAGAATCATCCGAGATAGCCATGATATTGTACTTATCTGTAATTGCTTGCGCTTTAATGATAGCGTTAGCAGAGAAAGTTGTACCTGTTTCATCAATCTCTCCAATATCTGGATAATCAGCTAAGCTTTTAACTTCATAGCCCTTTGGTTCTAACATCTCTTTAAATTCTTTAATCTTACCAGCATTCTTACTAGCAACAACAATTACTTTATCCATTTTGATAGATTCCTTTCATCAGATAATGATAATCTGTATTTCTAAATTCATTTACTGCATTGTTAAATGCAGCGCTAAAAGCTGTAACTCTTCCATACTTATAAACATATGGATTCATATATCTTTTCTTTGCATCTACCATGATATCACCGGTAGTATCTTTCATAACATCTTTTAGTCTTGTATACTCTTTCCATTCATTTTGTAACACACTGTCATTTAATTTCTGAATCACATCGATTTCCGATAGATATAAATCATCTTCTGTTAGGATATGTTCTTGGAATGCATTTCGTAAAATGGTTGCTAATTTCTCCATTCCATAACGGTCGAAATCACAAGAATATATCATGCCACAAGAAAGTGCCGCAAATGCAAACTCTTCTGCAATATCCGCATGATGAAACACAATTTCTTGTGTACCTTCTTCATTACTATCAACAATCAAATCTTGATAATATCTTTCGATATCATTGATTGTATATTTACGATAATTTAGTAAGTTTCCAAGTGTATACTCCAAACGATCTGAAGATAGTTTTGGGGAATCATTATCAGCAATTGGATATATATGATAATCAGAAACTTCATCTACTGATATACGATCCACGAAGAGTTGATTCATGATTACTGTATCCTGAAGTATGATTTGCTTTGTCTCATCTTCTGTAGATTCCTGTGTTAAATAATCTCTTTTTACAAAATCAATCACATGAGAGAATGCACGTGTTGAGATATCATGGAATAAACCAGCTAGCGTTTGTTTTTTATCATGTGTAAAATGCCATATAATACAAGCAACACCAACACTATGTTCATAGCGTGTATATGATCCATAACTAGAAAATCCATCATGTGATGTAAACTGCAACCCACAATTCATATCTACGCCTTTTAATCTTTGCATAGATTTAGATTTTAGATAAGGATTGATAAAATCTGGATATTCTTTGTTGTATATTGTTTCTAATTTACTCATGCTAAATATTATATAAAATAAAAGACCTGATTGACAGGTCTTTTTAGGCTGGGATAGAGAGATTCGAACTCCCGAAATGGCTGGTTCAGAGCCAGCTGCCTTACCGCTTGGCTATATCCCAATAGCGCAATAACTATTATAGCGAAAAACCTTACATATGCAAAGACTTTTTTCTAAGACTATTTGAAGTTATTGCGAACCATACAATTAAAGAAATGAACTTATTGATTTGTTACTGTAAAGCCAGCATCTTGGAATGCTTTTACGATTACTGATGGGTCAATACCATGGTTAGCAGCTGCCATTAACGGTGTCATGACTCTTGTATGAGGATTCTCCTCTACACAATGACGCATACCACCAAATCCTAAAGTTTCCATAATATCTAAGAATTCAGGAATGGATGTAGCTAGTTCATAAACTGATTTTGTTAAATCGATTTCCTTCATATTTACCTCTTTTCCTTTGATATTTTAACAAGAATTATTTATTTATGCATTTAATATAATCTTCTGCATTGTTATAAGCACACAAAAAGCGTAAAATATATAAGAATAAAAGGAGTATTACAATGGCTATTAGAACAAGATTTGCACCAAGTCCTACCGGCTATATGCATATCGGTAATTTACGTACTGCGTTATATGCATACCTAGTCGCAAGAAAAGATCCTGAAGGTGTTTATATCCTTCGTATCGAAGATACTGACCAAGGACGTTTAGTAGAAGGTGCCACAGATATTATTTATGACACACTAAAGGCTTGTGGCCTACACCATGATGAAGGACCTGATAATGGTGGTGATTTTGGTCCATATGTACAATCCGAACGTGTACGTAGTGGCTTATATCTCAAATACGCAAAGGAACTCATTCAACGTGGTGGAGCTCACTACTGTTTCTGTGATGAAGAATTAATTGCTGCACAGCGTGAACTTCAAGAAGCTCGTGGAGAATCCTTCAAATTTGATGACCCATGTAAGTTATTAACAATTGAAGAATGCGAAGCTAGAATTGAAGCTGGTGAGAAGTTTGTTATTCGTCAAACAATTCCTGAAACAGGAACTACATACTTTGATGATGAAGTATTTGGACGTATTACAGTTGAAAATAATACACTAGACGAACAGGTTTTAATCAAGAGTGATGGCTTTCCTACTTATAACTTTGCTAACGTAATTGATGACCATTTAATGGGAATCACGGATGTTGTACGTGGTATGGAATACTTATCCTCTACTCCTAAGTACAACTTAATCTATAACGCATTTGAATGGGATATCCCAAGATATATTCACTGTCCACCAGTTATGAAGGACGAGCATTCCAAGTTGTCCAAGCGTAATGGTGACGCATCCTTCCAGGACTTAGTTGCAAAAGGATATTTACCAGGTGCGATTCTCAACTACATTGCTTTACTAGGTTGGTCTCCAACAGAAGAACGTGAAATCTATACACTTGATGAGCTAGTACAAGCATTTGATGTAAAGCATATCGGTACTTCTGGAGCAATCTTTGATCCTGAAAAACTCAAATGGGTTAACGGTATGTGGTTAAGAAATATGGATTTAGATTCTTATGAGAAACTAGTTACTCCATACATTGATCAAGTTGTTAAGGGTAATTTTAATCGTCGACAGATTGCGGCTATCTTACAACAACGTGCTCAAACATTAGCAGAGATTCCTGAGATGTTAACATTCTTTGATAACTTCCCTTCTTATTCCAATGACTTATACGTTAATAAGAAGATGAAGACTGATCCAGAGATTGCATTAAAGTCTTTGCAAGCAGCTTATGAAGTTTTAAAGAACCAAGATGATTGGTCTGAAGAAGCATTACATACAACATTACTTGCATTACCTGCCAAGTTAGGAATGAAGAATGGACAAGTTTTATTCCCATTACGCCTTGCAATTACAGGTATGCAGTTTACACCTGGTGGAGCGATTGAAATCAGTTCTATTCTCGGCAAAGAAGAAACTCTACGCCGTCTAGAATTATCTATCAAGCAGCTTCAACAATAATATACTTAAAGGGATGGCATCCAAGTGGTACCATCCCTTTTTTTGATTCTCAAAAAAACCGACTTCTTACGAAATCGGTTAAAGTTCTTACTTAGCTAATGCCTTCTTAGCTGCGTCAACTAATGCTTCGAATCCCTTTTCATCATGAATAGCGATTTCAGAAAGCATCTTACGGTTAACATTGATTTCTGCTAACTTAAGACCGTGCATGAACTGGCTGTATGATAAATCATACTGTCTTGTTGCTGCGTTGATACGAGCAATCCAAAGCTTACGCATTTCACGCTTAGTCTGTCTTCTTCCGATATATGCATAACGGAGAGAACGCATAACTTGCTCATGGGCTGTTCTATAAAGTAAGTGCTTGCTTCCAAAATAACCCTTAGCTAATTTTAAAACTTTCTTACGTCTATTACGTGTAGGTGTTGATCCCTTTACTCTCATCTTATTTACCTCCTAATTAACCTTGCAACAACTGTTTAGTACGCTTTAAATCGGAACTGTGTGCAGTTGTAGATTTAGCTAAATGCATCTTCTGCTTGTGTGTCTTGTTTGCTGCAAAGTGTGATACGTAGTTGTGCTGTACCTTCAACTTACCTGTTGCTGTTAGCTTGCTACGCTTAGCGAAGGTCTTCTTTGTTTTCATTTTGATCTTCTTTGGCTTTCTTGCTTTTGCTTTCATAGTATTCTCCTTTACTTACCTTTTTTTGGTGAATATACAACAGATAATGTATTGCCTTCCATTGCGGCGGACTTACTTACATCTGCTATATCTGAGATCTGCTCAGTAAACTTATTTAAAACATCACGGCCAACTTCCTGTCTTGTAATCATACGACCACGGAAGCGCATATCGATACGAACTTTCTGTCCAGCTTCAATCCATTCTCTCGAACGCTTTAACTTTGTTTCAAAGTCATGCTGGTCAATTACTGGAGAAAGACGTAATGCCTTTACCTCAGTAACATGTTGATTCTTCTTGGCTTCCCTTTGCTTCTTTTGATCTTCAAAGTGGTAACGGCCATAGTCAAGAATCTTACATACCGGTACTGTCGCATTTGGTGCAACACACATTAAGTCAAGATCCATACTGTATGCTTTCTCTAAAGCTTCACGGCGTAACATTGTGCCTAATTGTTCCCCATCAGGGCCAATTACAAGTACTTCCTTGAAATGAATGTCGTCATTAACCATGTCATGGGACTCTGGTCTTCTGTTTTTGTTATTCTTAATTTTACCCAAGTAAACCTCCTATAAATTTAAAAGCAGGTACGAAGATTGCACCTGCTAAAATAATCGTTTTGATCATCTCGGCATATACCCAAATCCGTAGGATATCAGGTGAGAAGCGGTGCTCCTTCTTTCCGTTTTTCAAATTACTATACTATTTAACTAAATTTCTCTTAAAATGTCAATACTAGATTTCAAAATCAATGACATTCACCGTTACATCTGCTGGCTTAAATCCAGTCATAAATACGATGTTCTCATAAATCTTATTCTGTACTAACTCACAAGTAGCCGCTACATTAGCGCCATACTTCACTTTAATATCAGCAGTGATATGCAATTGGTTAGCATCCACTTTAACTGTTAAAGGCTTTGTAAAACGTGCCTGTGGTACGCGAATCGCATTTTCAATGTCATCGATGCTAATCTCTGCAATAGACTTAAATACCGTCTTGTTAATAGCTATTAAGCCATTTTCGTTTTTCTCATTTAAAACAACATAATCTTGTGCCATGTTATTCACCTCTTATATTTACTAGTTTATTATAACAAATTATCAGACTCAATGGAAATGATCCATAATCAACCTAGAAAGTTCAAGTTTATTTTTCTCATAGTACTGAATAAATTCAGCATAATCATCATAATCGTTTTCTAATTTCGTTACATAGTGACGGAATGTCTGCATACACAAATACACCTTATCTTCATGCACAATTTCAATATCATCAATTGATACAAGTGTATTTGCCAATACAAGTTCTAACTCTTTCTGTATTGCAAATGCTTTATCATCGCCAAACTGTTGAAAAGTATTACGATACCAATTTGGTTCAATCAGTAAGCGTTTGATAATTATACAGAAATCTGTAAAGTCATCGATATTACTTCCAGGCTGAATACTAAATAACATCGCAAAGAAAATATGCCATTGGAAGTTTGAATTTAACTGTTCTTGCCAATACTTACCAAAGATTCGACAGAACTCATCTTCCGCTTGATGTTCTCTCTCCAAATGGATTTCTTCTGAAAGATCTAGCTTACTAGTCGCAAGCATATTTAACGTTTCTAGATAATCCATCATTCGTTCTTTGTTATGTTCTCCATTGATAAAATCACGAACATATACATACTGTGCAATCATCGCAGAACACTTCTTAAAGTCAGATGTAAACCCAACCGATTCTCTCATCTTACGATTTACTAGTTCATTGATACTACGTGCTACAAACTGTTTAAATCCGACTTCATCCATACCAATCTGTGTTTGTCTTGTTTGATGACTGATCTCGTCATACATAATTTCAAGTTGTCGATCAACGACATCCAAATTATCACGTATAGCACCTAACATATCTTTATTAAATTGATCGTAGAGAATAAAATCAGGATTCTTATAGACAACTTCGTGTTCAATTTCACTCCAGAATGCATGTACAAGTGATTTAATCTGTAGTTCAAAACAAATGATTTCATCATTAAATGTGTAATAACCGTCTATACGATAAATCGTAAAACCATTCCTTTGTAACTGTGGTTGAAACACACTTAAATCAATAAAGATATCTGGGTCATTATTTGCTACAAAGTAAGGTGTACCTTTCTTTCGTGTAAACTTATTAAATAATGATTTATATAGCTGATCTTCATTACGAATAAAACGACATTGCATTGTGATACCAATCAAATCAGTTAAGTGAGAGATTGCATCTTTGCCTGCTTCGTATTGAAGATAAAACTGATTGCGAATTAACTTCTCTTTTAAACTATCTTCAGCTTTAATTCTGGAACGCATAGAAATCACAGGATCTTCGCCGTTTAAAAACTCGTCCGAAAAGAACTTATTAAGTTTACCTTCGGCATATTGATATATCGCACTTTTACTTTTGTAATATTCCATCGTTTCATCAATAAAAGAAAACAAGTCTAATTTCATGGATTCATCCTTTCATCGTAAACGTAAATTTTTAGGGTATTTGTTCTTTAGTGCGGTACCGTCACTTTTGGCACCACCAATTACAACACCATGATAACACACTGCATACCATCCCTTCTTACAAGGTAGATTTAATTGTTCTCCCCGCATATAGCGTAGAATATCTTCTTCCTCAAGATTGATTGTATTTTGAAACTTGGTATAGGCAGACATAAATAATGCATGGCTTGGTGTAAAGCGATTCTTCTCCATCTCACCAAGAAATACTTGGTGACGTAATAAATGACATTTACCCACTTCATAAAATGGTTGTGTACCACCATATATTTTATTATTCTTCACAAAATAATATGGGTATTGATTCACAAAAAATGTATCAAAGAATTCTTTGGCTTCTTTCGGTAATGCTTGTGACTGCATTAGTTTTACAGTTGATTCTGTTGATATACCATCTTTTTGAAGCTTCGCGATAAAATGTCCTTCACCACCATCCATCGGAAAGATTCTTCTTGCATAATCTGTATGACACCCAAAATCAAATGCTTTTCTACCAAAGTCAACTTCAATTGGAACCAAGTGCATATCAGGATGTTCTTGTATAAATTTCTGTATGCATAGTTCATTTTCTTCTATGGCAAATGTACATGTACTATAGACCATTGTTCCACCTGGCTTTACACACTTATATGCTTCTTCTAAGATGTATGACTGTCGTAAAGCACATGCTTGTACATTTTCTAAACTCCATTGTTCTACTGCTTGATCTTCTTTCCGAAACATTCCTTCACCAGAACATGGAGCATCACACAGTACCATATCAAAAAACGCAGGAAATGCCTTAGAAATATCCTTTGGATCGTTATTCAATACAATTGTATTTGCACTACCACAACGCTCGATATTCTCTAATAAAACGCGAGAACGCGTAGGATGTATCTCATTAGCCACAAGCAAACCTTCTTGTTCTAGCATCTCAGCAATTTGTGTAGACTTCGATCCCGGTGCTGCACACATATCTAAAACCTTCATTCCAGGTTTAGGATTTAAGATTGTCACTGCAGAGCTTGCACTAGGTTCTTGAATATAAAAGAATCCAGCCATATGCTCTGGTGTAAAACCAATACCACTCTTTATATTTGCATAATATCCATTCTTCGCAAATGGACTTTTTTCTAACTCATAATTTGTACACGCAAAAAAATCATCCGGCGTAATCTTTAAGGTATTGATGCGTAAACCTTTTCTTGCTGGATCATTTAATTTCTCAAGATATGCTGGATATTCATCCTTAAGCATCTCTCTCATTCGTTCTAAAAATAAATCATTCATATTTTAATAGTATCTTCTTAATATCTCGAACATCTTGTTCAAGTTGTAAAATCAGATTCTCACGGCTCTTAAAACGAATCTCAGGACGTAAGTATTCTAATAGTTGCACCTTGATGATTCTTCCATACAAAGTTCCATTATAACCAATGATATAAGTTTCTAATGAAAGCTTCTCAGAAGTATTAAATGTAGGATTATGTCCAAGATTTGTCATTGCACCATATACATGATGGTCAATCTCTACAAGGCTTGCATAGACTCCTTGTTTTGGTAATAAGTATTCATCAGAGTATTCTATGTTCGCAGTTGGAAAACCCATTAATCTTCCCTGTTGATGACCACGACGAACAATTCCTTCTAAACTATAGTATTGACCTAACATCTTTTTGATTGCTGGCATATCGCCTTGAATAATTGCATCACAAATACGAGTGCTAGAAATCTTACCAATTTCATCCTCAACTGCATCGACTACAACAACATCATATTCTGTTTCAGACTTTAGCGTATTGCAATCACCTGCACCATGAGCGCCATAATGAAAATCAAAACCACATACAATACCCTTTAAGTTTAATTTTGCTAAGGTTTTATGTATAAAGTCAGTCGGAGAAAGTTCACTCATTTCTTTATCAAAATCTAAGATGATAATATTTTGAATACCGAGTTCAACTGCACGATTAATTCTTTGACGCATCGTAGTAATGTGTTTTACGTCCTTTAAGCCCTTTATCGTAACCCATGGGTCTGGATCAAATGTAATTAGTGCAGATTCACAGTCATGTTTTCGTGCAAGTTCAACAGTAGCTTTGATTAAAGCTTGATGTCCAAGGTGCATACCATCAAAATATCCAATGCAAGCACACATTGGATTTTGATACTTCTGTACTGTATGAACTCCGATATTGATTACACGCATTAAAATAAACCTCTTAAACAATGATACAAACCATCTTCTTGTAACGCATACGCCGCAAGAAGTTCACCATTCGATGTAAAGATAACTTGTGGGTCTGTGATATCTAATTTGATACGCTTCCCATTTTTAATATTGGTAACTTGATCAGTTTCTACAAACTTATAACTTGGATCAATCACCTGTATAGGTGATAAAAATCCCTTACCAGCTTCTAAATCTTCAAAGTTACAAGCATTCTCGAGTGATAGATGTTCAATCTTAGTACGAATTAGAGAAGACATGATTGCTAGCTCATTGAGTTGCTTTCCGAAGTCTCTAATCAGTGTACGAATATAAGTACCAGAGGATACTACAGCATCCATACGATAATTTATTTCATCAATCTTCTCTACTTTTAGACTAGAAATATGGACTGGTCTAGCTTCACGTTCAATTTCAATTCCTTGACGAGCATACTCATATAGTTTCTTACCATCTTTTTTCAGTGCTGAATACATTGGTGGGACTTGTAGGATATCCCCTGTCAATGATTGAACAGCTTTTTCAATTTCTTCAGAAGTATGAATTGATGGTATCTTTGTAGCAATGATTGTGCCCCAGATATCTTCAGTGTCTGTCATTTCACCAAGTTTTAAAGTTGCTTGGTATGCTTTATGATTCTTTACACAATACGGTAAAAGCTTGGTATATTTACCAAGCAAAATAATCATTAGCCCAGAAGCTTCAGGGTCCAAGGTCCCTGTATGGCCAATCTTACGTTCATGAAATATCTTCCGGCATTTAGCAACAGCATCAAACGATGTCATCCCAGCCGGTTTATTTAGTAATATAACTGCATCCATATAGCGTTAATATTATAGCAACATCATGGTATAATAGCAAAGTTTGAGGAGCTTAAATTATGTCATTAAAGAAGATTATTGGTGCTATCTATAAAGCAGATACAGACTACAACTTAATACAAAATGGAGATCGAATTTGCGTAGGCGTCTCTGGAGGTAAAGATAGTATCCTACTACTATATGCGTTATCTATTTACCAAAAAGCTGCAAAACGCATTAGCGGCAAAGAATTCTCTGTCATTGGAATCCATCTAGAAATGGGATTTTCTGATATGGACTTTGCAGAAGTTCGTAAATTTATGAAAGAACATGATATCGAATATATCGACTACCCGACAAAACTTTATGATATCTTGCAGTTACATCCTAATAAGAAAAACGGAAACATCCAATGTTCGCTATGCTCTACTTTAAAAAAGGGAGCGATTGTCAAAGCAGCCCAAGAATACAATTGCAATAAAACTGCATTTGCCCACCACGCAGATGATGCTATTGAAACACTATTCATGAATATGATTTATGGTGGTCGTATTTCAACCTTTACCCCAGCAATGTACCTAAAGAATTCTGGTATGGGATTTATTCGTCCATTTGTATATGTTTATGAGGATGAAATTAAAAATACAATTAAACATGAGCAATTACCTGTTGTAAAAAGTACATGTCCTAACGATGGCTTTACGAAACGTCAGGATACAAAAGAATTGCTTGCAAATATCTACCAAGCATATCCGTTTGCAAAAAAGAATTTCTTAACTTCCCTATCCAACCAAGAACAAATTAAACTATGGGTCAAAGGTGAAGATTGGGAAAATACAAATAAATAACTTGACATTCATTCTTATATATTAGATTATATGAGTCATAAAAACCGAATAGAGGTAGCGACGCAAAAAAGTAATGCATGGAGCTGGCAGGCAATGATATGTATGAAAGGTAACCGTCGCCGAACGTATAAACTGGCAAGTTTATCTCGTGGGGATATAGAGAATATCTATATCACTCCTTCATGTAAATGAAGTGGCGCTATAACTTATGGATACCAAACCCGTATGTGATAGCATGCGGGTTTTATTTATAAGGAGAATATTTATGAATATAATCAGAAAAGTATCTATTGTAACGTTATCGCTGATATTACTGACAGGCTGTGGTTCATCCATAAATAATATACATGACGACAATAAACTAACCGTTGGAATGGAATGTAACTATGCCCCATTTAATTGGTCCACAACAACAGCAGATGAATATACCGAACAGATTTCAACTGTAGACTATTGTGATGGTTATGATGTTACAATCGCTAAGCGACTAGCTAAATCATTAGGTATGGAAGTCGAAATTGTTAAGTATGATTGGGATAACTTAATACCTGGGTTAATGCAGAATGAAATTGATGTCGTCATTGCAGGTATGACAGCGACAGAAGATCGTAAAGAAGTAGTCGATTTCACAGATCCATATTACACAAGCCAAGAAGTAGTTATTGTGCGTAAAGATAGTACTCTTACATCAATTACAGATATTCAAGAACTAAAAGGAAAAACAGTAAAAGGTCAGCTAAATACACTGTACGACACAATCATTGATCAAATTAATGGTGTAAAACATGGTACAGCAATGGAAAGTTACCCTTCACTTGTAAATGACTTGTTGAACAAAGGATGCGATGCAATTACAGCAGAACTTCCAGTTGCAGAAGGTATTGTTGCTTCAAACCCTGATTTGACATACGTCACCTTCAAAGAAGGTCATGGCTTTACAGCAGATACATCAGTTTCAATTGCTGTAAAGAAAGACAATACAGAACTTTTAGATAAATTACAGAAGGCACTGAATGCCATTTCTGAAGAAGAGCGTCAACAGATGATGTTAGAAGCAGTAGAAAGACAACCGGCGGTGAATGAATGATGAAATTTATGAACAATGTATTTACGTTATTGTTACGTTATTGGCCTAGTTTATTACTAGGTGTACAAACAACATTAATTGTTGCCCTATCTGGCACAGTTATCGGTTTAGCAATTGGTTTATTAATTGGTGGATTACGTGCTCTTAAAGCAGACCGTACAGCCCCTATCTATGTGAAAATTTTAAAGAAAATATTCCAAGTACTTTCTAGTATTTATATTGGTATCTTCCGTGGTACACCAATGATGGTACAAGCAGTATTTATCTACTATGCATTATTAAATGTTATTCATTGGACAAACCTACAAGCAGCCATCTTTGTTATTTCAATTAATACAGGTGCATACATGTCTGAGATTGTACGCTCAGGTATTCAATCCGTAGATTATGGACAGATGGAAGCAGCTAGATCTCTTGGCTTATCAAATGTACAAGCGATGTTGCATGTTATATTACCACAGGCAATTCGTAATGCCTTCCCTGCTATTGGTAATGAATTTATTGTTAATATCAAAGACTCTTCTGTATTAATGATCATTTCAATTACAGAACTGATGTTCCAAGCAAAATCAATTGCAGGAACAACTTATAAATTCTCTGAAACATATTTTATTGAAGCACTTATTTACCTTGTATTAACTACAGTAACTTCAATCATATTAAATGCAATCGAGAAGAAGTTAAATCAGACAAGTTCTAGTCTTCCACAAAGTGTGACAACACCTGAACAGATGAAGTTCAGTGGAAAAGAGTTATAGAAAGGAAAAGTCAAAATGAATAACCCACTTGTTGAAATTAAAAATATTCATAAAAATTTTGGTCCATTAGAAGTACTTAAAGGTGTTGACTTTTCTGTTAATCAAGGAGAAGTTGTTTGTTTAATCGGTAAATCTGGTTCTGGAAAATCCACACTACTTCGTTGTATAAACCTACTAGAAATCCCTGATAGTGGAATGATTCATGTATTTGGCGAAGATGTTCTATCTATCAAAAATGTAAATCAATTTCGTAAGCGTGTAGGAATGTGTTTTCAACAGTTCAATCTATTTGGTAACTACTCTGTGATTGATAACTGCATCATGCCACAACTAAAAGTACTAAAGGTATCGAAACAAGAAGCCACTGATACAGCGATGCATTATCTTGAAAAAGTTGGTATGCAAGACTTTGCGATGGCAGATGTCAGAAGATTGTCCGGTGGACAAAAACAGCGTGTCGCAATTGCACGTGCCCTTTGTATGAAGCCAGAAATCATGTTGTTCGATGAACCTACTTCCGCATTAGATCCAGAGATGGTAAATGAAATCTTAGCAGTCATTAAGCAGCTAGCAGAAGAAGGACTTACTATGATACTTGTTACACATGAAATGAACTTTGCAAGGAATGTTGCGGATAGAGTCATCTTCATGGATAATGGTAAGATTGAAGAAGAAGGAACTCCAGAAGATATCTTTACAAATCCAAAGAGTGAACGTACAAAAGAATTCTTAAATGCTGTTTTATAACTAACAAAAGGAATTGCATGCATGCAATTCCTTTTCATTTTCTTATAGTGCTGTATCGTCAATACGATTGAGATGATCTTCCAGGTAAGAAACAATTTCCTTTACTGTTCCCTCTTCAAATGGAACACGAATACCTGCTTCCTTTACAAGCTTTGTAAAGGATAACGTACCACCAAGTCTACATAACTTCTTATAGTCTTCCCAGTATGTAGGATCTTTCTTATCCATACGGATGAAGAATTGCTGAGCACAAACTTGAGCTAATGTATAGTCAATATAGTAGAATGGGCTTTCGAAAATATGACCTTGTTGATACCACCACGTACCTTCTTCTAGGATATCGCAGCCTTCATAATCCTTATAAGGCATATACATCTTCTCTAATCTTCTCCAGCATGCCTTACGCTCTGCCGGTGTCATCTCTGGATGTTCGTATACTTCATGTTGATAATGGTCAACTAATGCACCGTATGGCAAGAATGTAATTGTACCTGCCATGTGTGCAAACTTATACTTCTCTGTTTCTTCTTTAAAGAATAATTCCATCCAAGGATATGCAAAGAATTCCATAGACATAGAATCAATCTCAGCCGATTCCATTGTTGGACACTTCACATCGATAAGTTCAATCTGATCTGACAAATAAGCCTGGAAAGCATGTCCTGCTTCATGTGTTAATACATCTACATCACCAGATGTTCCATTAAAGTTACTGAAGATAAATGGTACGTCATACTCATAAATTTCAGTCTCATAACCACCCATCTGTTTATTAGGACGACTTACAAGATCCCATAACTGATTAGAATTCATCACATCGATGAACTTACCAGTTTCAGGTGACATCTCATGATACATCTTCACTGCATACTCTACTAATTCTTCTGCTGTACCATGCGGTTTTGCATTACCAGACTTGAAGGAGAATCCTAGATCATAGTAAGCAAGCTTATCATAGCCAATACGCTTTCTCTGCTTTTCAAATAAACGTGTAGCGGCTGGAGTTACATAATCAAGAATCTGTTTACGATATCCTGCAACCATCTCTGCGTTGTAGTCTAAACGATTCATACGATAATAGCCCAATTGGATGTAATTATCATAGCCCAGTTCTTTTGCCATCTGATGACGAATCTTTACCAGCTTATCGTAGATTTCATCAAACTCAGCAGAATGTTCTTTGAACCAAGCCATCTTCGCTTCATAAGCCTTACGACGTACTTCGCGGTCAGGAGTATCAATCTTAGCAGTGATTTCAGAGATATTTAAAACTTCACCTTCAAATTCAATCTTCGCAGAAGCTTTTAGTTTTCCATACTCGCTTGTAAGTTTATTTTCCTCAATCATAAGAGGTACAATACGTGGATCAAATGCCTTTAACGAACATTCACTTAATTGGAAGTAAGTCTCAGGAATTTCCTTTAGTAATTCTTCTCTAAATGGTGCTTCTAAAACTGCCTTTACCAGTTCGTTTTCAATTACAGAATATTGTGGACCAGTTTCATCCCAATAGTTATTTTCTGCATCATAAAATTCATCTGCTGTATTAATACTGTGACGGATATTAACAAGTGTAATCATTGTATATAAATGACGACGTAACTTGTTCATACGCCAGAATGCGTTTAAAAATGTTTCTGCATCCTTAGCTTGTCTCATCTCTGAAACAAGTTCTTCCATCTTTGCCTTTGTTTCTTCAAAGTCAGGACGGGTATATTTCATATCATTAAATTTTGTCATTGCAATAAACCTCCATGGCAGTATTTTAACACCGTTCAATAAACCTTGAAAGTCATACCCTCTTTTACACGCATAGTTCTTAGAGATACATTCATACTACAGTATTGTTTCGTATCATTACATTGAATCATTATCATATTAGATAATTGATACATATCACCAAAATCTTCTTTTTTTAATACAAATAATTGTTCTAAGATATCTTGAAAATGATTATCTAAATTTACTCTACATTCATATTCTCTTTTAATGATTGGAAACTGAATATAGATACATAGAATATCGCTACAACTCATGAATATCTCCCATCTGGAAGAAACTGCATTCAAGTATATTCTGATGAGACATGACTAAGCCATATCCACTCTTTTTTTGAATACTTTTTTCAGACGTAGAAAATAAAGCTTGTATTTCTTGGACATTATCATTACTTAAACTAATCTTACATGAAATTAGAGTTAAGATTCGATATGGAATAGTAACAACACTTTGATTGATGAGCAATAAATGAATATTATACTTTTGATTCATTTCAAGTAATTTAATTAAGAATTCTTTATAGAGTTCATTCTGCAAAAATAGTGTTAAATCCGTAATGAGTAAATAAGAGTACTGGTTTTGTTTTAGATTACTAAAGAAATCGATTATAGCCTCTTGATTTTCATTATGAAATAAATTGATGTTATTGTTAATCTTACAGAATAAGTCATCAATCATATATACCTGTTGATTTCTTTGCTGGATTCGATGCAATAAGAGTTTTACGATGTTTGCTCGTTCTTGATAAGATTTACCAACAAACAAGTAGCAATGATGGTTTTTAAAATCTAATAATAGTTTTGGCTGTGCGAAAAAATAATAATCATCAATATATCCAATCGAAAACTCTGTATCACAAGGAATTGGATATAACGATAATGGATTTAACCACAATTGTTTTACATTGGCCGGATACAGCGTTCGTATTGTATTTAATATTTGCGTAATTTGTGCAGGTTGTGTTTGTTTTAAAGAAGATGATACTTCAACATTTCCTTGTTGATCTAAGATTTCGATATGTCGTATCGGTTCCTTCTTTGCATGCGCATATCCTGCCATACCGTATTGAATTCCACTCGCATTAAATAAATAGAACTCCCCTGGTTTTTGTAAGAAAGCAGCTCTAGCATCATGTAATACCTCCATTGAATCTTGTCTATCTGCAACACGCATGCATATACGGAAATTTGTATTTGCCCAGATTTGATCATTTACAACACCTGTAGGTTTCTGTGTCGCAAGAATTAAATGTATACCAAGCGATCTACCTACACGGGCAATGACAATCAGTTCTTCTAAAAACTCTGGCCTTTCTCTTTTAAGCTCAGCAAATTCGTCTACAACTATTAGAAGTTCGGCTAATGAAGGATATTCAGAATTTGCTGTAATTGCCTTTCGATATGCATTCAAATTAATAATAGGAACTCCAAAAGTATTCGATACTTCTTTAAATAGTTTTTCACGATAGGAACATATATTCTTTAATGCATGCAAGGAACGTTTCATATCGTCAATATCAAGATTTGAAAGGTTACCACAGATATGTGGTAATTGATTGTCTTTTAAGCACAAAACAGAGCCTACTCCACCACCTTTAAAATCAATTAATACAATCTGTAAATCCTTAGGCGAAAATGAAATAGCTAAAGATAAAAGCAATGTCGTAATTAGTTCACTTTTCCCACTACCTGTTGTCCCTGCAACTAGACCATGTGGCCCATCCTTGCATTCATGTAAATCAAAATAAATTGGTTGATTATATATGTCTTTTCCTAAACGTATTTGCATAGACTTTGAAATATCACTAGTACACCATCTATCATGTATATTTAAGTCTTCAATCCTATCTACATCATAGATAGAAAAGAAAGAGTGCTTATTTGGTATAGAATTTTGTTTAGAAGATATTTGATATCTTACATCCGTCATTATAAAATCATTAAATTTATAACATAGATGAAATGTCTTTTTCTCATGATTCCGAACAATGATTACATCCCCTTCTTTCATCAGAATGTGTGTTGCATTGTAATGTTCGACAGTATCAAATGTAATCCATTCTTTCAGTTCACTTAAATATTGGTTTGAAAAATTAAACAATACTTTTATACCATTAAAGTTTTGTGTTTTAACATTTAATTCTTGTATGGATGATGATATACAACGTGATCCATTGTGATACATATGCGGTATCTTTTTTAGCCAACTATATGAAACATCATCATTTGTTTGAATCAAACATGCAATCAGTACATCTTGATGACGATATGCTGTTGTTAAATAGCGAAGAATACTAAAAAGATATTCATCTAAATGCTGTAATACAATATGACTTCCGCTTTTAAGTTTTAAGATATATGGAGCATCTAGTGCATCAGCGTATGCAATAATGTCATTTAAGCTTTCTTGAAATTCAGAATCATTTTTCTGAAATTGAAACGGTTGTTCAAAGACGTAGTTAATCGCTCCTTTCGTTTGACCAATTGGAAGATAAATACATTTAGGATATAACTGCTTTAATATCTGATTCTCATTAGCAACTAGTTTCTTCGTAGAATCTGTATAGATTTGATGTATTCTATCAACTTTCATTTTTAATTGTTCTAGATACGCTTCATACTCTGTTTTACGTAGCTGAATCTTTTTCTGGTTTTCTTTTTTCTCATGTAGTTGTTGTAGTGGATTCCAAAGAATTGTACTTAGCAACATCATACTAGGTAGTAAAATCATTGGTAACATATCCACAATATCTCTTCCATTCATGTAACCACGGTACATTGAAATAGAGGCACCACTCATAGATGCTAAACTCATTGTAATCGCAGGACCTACAGAAAAGATTACAGAACGTTTCTCGTAATGACTGATATGTTCAGGCTCTTCTACTGTTAATATATATTCATCGATTATATCAGGTTGATATATCGTATCTATTTCTTCATATTTGATTGGAGAAAGTGTTGTTGTCTTAGGATGAAACAGACTTAAATGACAACTACTATTTGAAGGTTGATTTACAAGGATAAAATCATCTTCAAATTGTATTCGCAGATAATAAGTTTCTAGTAAATCACCTGATTTAAATGAAGTTTTATAGATACGTCTTTGATTCAAGTATGCATGTATAGACGCATCAACAATAATTTCTTTTGTATCATAATTGATAGTAATTGCATTTCTATTTAATCGTTCTGTTGAAACCGTTATATCATTCATGACTGTACCTATGATTATCGTATCTTGATAAAGATATGACTTGAATTGATTCCATCCTTGATAGAAAGGTATCACACTAAACTGAATCTCTTGTACAAGACAAGATTGTTCACTATTTAATAAATAGGAAATACCATCTTCTATAACTTGAATGACTACGCTATTTTCATTTTGGTACAACGTAAAATGAGAACCGAATATTGTATGTTCTACTCGATTCTCATCAACCAATATCAAACATAGTTTATCTTTATACTCAGCATATAAAATCATTTTCGATTTAACTCAACAACCAATATATGGCAGTGCACAAGGTGCTTTTTATCCTTTGTCTCTATCAATATGTCAGTACCACCAGTCTTTTGACCTATTACTTCACCAAATGTATTTACTACAGCAATCTCTTCATCCTTACTTGTATATATTAAATCTTCTACTGTGTATCCTTCTGGAAGTCCAGATATTTGTATACGCGTACTGATACCAACACCAGTAATCAATGAATAGTCTTTTAAAGTGATTCTCTTTTTAACCTGTATAGAATCAATTGTTGGTGCTTTTTCTCTATCCTCACAACTACAATGATCGACACTCATCCAGTTTTCATACGTTACTTTTCCTTTTGGAAATAATGGTGCATTCGATTCACTTAGTATTGGAATATTTCTGCCAAAGCCAAATCTTCCAGCAAGACTTTTAGAACTATTTAATTTTAAATTACATAACCAATACGCATTTAATTCTGTACATACTTTTATATCAGGATTTCCTTCTGATAATTCTTCTACAAGGTCTGGCTGTACATCTATATCGTATTCTTCAGCTTTTCCTTCATCATTATATAGATATGTTTTTGTACGGAAATAACCTTTTGCGCCTGCATCAATCTCAGCATCCATAATATTTTGATTGAATGCATGTAACGCAAGATTCGTTCCAAGTGTAATACCAGTTTCAGCACGAATGGATGCAGTAGCATTTTTACTATGATCAGAGATAATGCGCATATTACCATTGCGAATTTCACATCCTACAACATGATTCTGTACAAACGCTAATTCAGCTTTACCAGTTGCGTATATATTTACATTCAGTTTCATTACTACAGATACCATAGGTGCATTTGGTAAAGGAATTTTAACAGTACAAAGTGTAAGTGTGTCAGTCAAAACTTCCTGTTTTGTTTGAAAAATGTTTTGTACTGTACTAATGAAATCTTTCGGATTTAGTTTTGAAAAGTCACCGTATAACTCCTTATACATACCATTTCGTAAGCCAATGTTCTCTGATGTTGTAAAGTCTGCTTTTAAGTAGCCATATTGAATTCTATCTTCATCCTTATCCCACTTGTATTGAATATGCAAATTATCTAATGCTGCATTTGCATATAGCAGTCCACCAACTTGTAATTGTTTAGACACCTCTGCATGCAGAGAACTAGTAGTACCTTTTAGTGATACCCGAAACCCTTTCATATCAAAAGTATGATTGATTAAACTTGTAGACATTAAGGACAGAGAGTGACTCTGCTCTGTCCCTTCCTGTATAACATTTCCATTACCATCAAAGATTCTTGCATGATTAAACTCTAAATCCGTACCACCTTGTATATCAAACTGATCGACAACATCTTCCATTTTTACTAGTTCTAATGTTGTTTTAATCCCTTGATTTGTATACTCACAATTTAATACACGATAATATGCATCATCATATGCAATATACATCCCCGTTCGTATAGAAGAGTCTGATTGAAAGTATGCGGTTAATGTTTCCTCATCAAACTGTTTAGGTTCTTCATCCAAAAATTGAACATCATCTTTTAACTGTACTGTTGTTTTTGTATCACTAAATTTACGATTATTAACAATGTCAATAACCTGTGCTAAATATCCAAAAGCTTCTTCTTTTGAAATGACTTCTTTTGGACGAAAACGCTGACGCTCATCAAGGCTCATTAATCCACTTGCAACAGCAGCCTTGACCTGGTCTGGATAACTACAATCCTGTAAGTCTTTAATCACATCTGATAAACCTTCATGCGTTCTTGAAATAAGATTCATCAATGTATAAGCAACCATTTCTCTTGTTAATGTAGCGGATGGATCAAATGCTTTTGATGGTGTTAATAATTCCCACTCAACAGAAGACTGAACAACACTGAAATAAGGAGAATTTGAACTTATATTTAAGTAATATGGTTCATCTTGTTGATAGCTAGTAATACCAGCTTGTCTTGTAAGTTCTGTTAACCACTCTCCATTATTTAATGTGTCTGTTACTTTCTTTTTGCATCCAACAAATGGAAGTAACATACAGATTATAAGTAGAATGAGAGTCTTCTTAATACTGAATACCGGACGCATTTCCTGTAATTGTTGATTCTAGTGAATCATAGCTGGATACTGTTGTATCTAAAAACTTTGCATACGCATCAATCAGTGCACGATACTTCTCAAAACGATTTGCGAATAGTTGGAAACGATTACGGATTTCTTCACCACCATCAGAAACCCAAGTACCATTTAATGATGTAATTTCTTTTTGCATTGCAGTTAAATCATCATACATCAATTGATTTGTTGAACGTAGTTTGGCTGCTGTATCACTTACCTCAGCTAATGAAATTTGAATATTACTCATCCTTACCTCCTTTACATTCCTAGCATGCCTGCTTGACTTGTTAATTCATCTTGCGTATTACGATAGCTACGCGCACTATTACGCAAAAACTCAATATACTCTGTACATAAAATAGATAGTTGTTTAAAGTCTGACTGTAAGGCAGAAAGTTTCGTTGTAAATGCTTGATTGTCTTTGCCTTGCCAACCTGCATTCATCGCATCTACAGCAGAAAATAGTGTCGCAACATTCTTAAGATAGGACGAATTTCTATCCTCCATACGCATTGCACACGCTTCTAATTGCATTGGTTCTACGGTAATCTTTCTCATAGTACCTCCTTTCACTTTCTATATAGAGAGCAAAACAAATTTTTCCCTAAAAAAAGCAGAAGATTTCTCTTCTGCTTCATAAACTATTCAGACTCTTTCTTTTCTTCACGATGAATACGAGCAATGATTTCGTCAATATGACGACCATTCATTTCTGTTTCATCGATAACAAAACTTAACTCAGGCACACGACGGATTGTCATACGCTTGGAAAGTTCTGAACGGATAAATCCTGCTGCACGGTTTAACGCACGTAAACCAGCTTGCATACGTGGATTTTGTCCTAAGAATGTTACAAAGACTTTCGCATAACTATGGTCATTTGAAACTTGAACATCTGTAATTGTGACAAATCCAACATCAGGATCTTTTACACCAAACTGGATAATTTCAGAAATATTCTTACGAATAATTCCTTCCAGTCTTTTTTGTTTTACACTTACCATACTTTATCCTTCTAATGGTACTTCACGATCTTCGTATGCTTCGATTGTATCGCCAATCTTAACATCGTTATAATTCTCAATCGTTAGACCACAATCAAATCCAGATAGTACTTCCTTGGCATCATCTTTAAATCTCTTAAGAGATGCAAGTTTACCAGTATAGATAACGATACCATCACGAATGAGGCGGATATTACAACGGGAAACAAGCTTACCATCTGTAACCATACAACCAGCGATTGTACCTATCTTAGAAGCCTTATATGTTTCACGAACCTCAGCCTGTCCAATAACAACTTCCTTATATACTGGCTCAAGCATACCCTTCATCGCAAGTTCCATTTCTTCTGTAGCCTTATAGATAATGTCATGTAGACGAATAGATACGCCTGCTTCTTCAGCCTTCTTACGAATATTCGCATCAGGACGAACAGAGAAACCGATAATCATCGCATTAGATGCACTTGCAAGCATGATATCAGATTCAGTAATTGCACCTGCTGTAGCGTGAATAACATTTACACGAACACCAGATACATCTAACTTCTCCATAGAAGATTTCACTGCTTCCGCAGAACCTTGTACATCTGCCTTGATAATAATTGGAATTTCCTTTAGATCACCAGATTCAATCTGTGATGATAAGTCTTCTAAGCTCATTGCACTTGTCTTACGACGGTCTGCATCAATCTTACGGCGCTTACGTCTATCCGCAACTGCACGGGCTTCCTTTTCATTCTCATAAGAACGGAAGACATCACCAGCTTCTGGTACATCATTTAAACCAATAATCTCTACTGGACGTGATGGACCTGCAGTCTTAAGTTCATTACCATTTTCATCTGTCATACGACGTACTTTACCAAAACATGTACCAACTACAACTGGATCTCCATGATGTAATGTACCATTCTGTACAAGTAAGGTCGCAACTGGACCTCTACCCTTATCGAGTTTCGCTTCAACGACTGTACCTGTCGCTGTACGGTTAGGGTTAGCTTTTAATTCCTTAACATCAGAAACAATTAAAATCGTTTCTAATAATTCATCAATACCATCACCCTTTTTCGCACTGGTGTTAACAAAGATTGTATCGCCACCCCATTCTTCAGGCATGATACCAAGTTCAGCCATCTCTGACTTAACATGGTCAGGATTTGCATCTGGCTTATCCATCTTATTTACAGCAACAATAATTGGAACACCAGCAGCCTTTGCATGGTCAATTGCCTCGCGTGTCTGAGGCATAACACCATCATCAGCCGCAACAACAATAACAGCTAAGTCAGTCACACTAGCACCACGAGCACGCATAGCAGTAAATGCCTCGTGACCTGGAGTATCTAAGAAAGTAACCTTACGTCCATTGACTGTGACCTGGTACGCACCGATTGCCTGTGTAATACCACCAGCTTCACCAGCAGCTACCTTAGAGCGACGGATTGTATCCAATAATGTTGTCTTACCATGGTCTACGTGACCCATGATAGTAACAACAGGTGGACGTTCCTGTAAGTCTTCGGCAGAATCTTGTTCTTCATCTTCCAAGCTGTCTGCTTCTCTTTCTTTCACCTTAACGGCTTCAATGTTGTAATTCATGCATACAAGCTCAACCATTTCATCTTCAAGTGCACTGTTGATGGTAACCATCTTACCTTCCATAAACAATGCTTTGATGAGTTCACTTGATTGACGATTTAATTTATCTGCTAATTCGCCAACTGTAATACCATCACTGAATGTAATCTCTGTAATCTCTACAGGTTGTTTAGATTGATGATTATCATTCTTGTTAAATGGTTTTTTCTTCGTATTGTTACGATTGTTGGAAACATTCTTCTTATTTGCAGGTTTGCGTTTTGTTGGAACTGGCATTTATGTACCTCTCTTTCTTTGTTTGAGATTTGCATCTCGAAATACTGTATCGGTAACATCCCTTCCTTTCAAAATGGATACCACTACTTCATTGCTTTCGCAATTTCATCCCAGAATTCATCTGGAATCTTTTGTGATAATGCTTTGGCTAGAGCATTATTCTTCTTAGCAATTTCAATGACTGCTAAGTCTTTCTTTAAATATGCACCATGACCATTGGTTCTACCTGTTGTATCAACAACTAATGTACCTTCTGGTGTTCTAACAACACGGAGCAACTCCTTTTTAGGGAGCTGTTCTCCGGTTGCTACACATTTACGCATTGGAATTTTCTTAGGCATGCTTACATGTTTTCATCGTCATCGTAGTATTCTTCATACTCATCGTAGTCGATGTCATACTCCTTCTCTGCTTCGGATTCCTGTTGAGCTTCAATTTCAGCCAACTCTTCTTCACTATAGATAGGACGATTATCAGCAACAAGCAAGTTCTTCTTAATCTGTTCTTCAAGATCCTTGTTTCTAACCTTGTACTCTTCTTCTTCCTTCTTCTTTTTCTTCTTGTACTTAGAATCAGTATTCTTAGGCTTAGATGAATCAACCAGTTTTTCAAAGTGTGATACATAAGTAGCCTTCTTCGCTAATTCTTCTAAGTTCGCATGCTTACGTGAAGCTTCCTTTTCTTCTGCTGTCTTTTCGACAATAACTGGCTTTTCTTCTACAACAGTTTCTTCAACTGTTTCTACAACTGGAGTTTCAACAACCTCTTCATGCTCTTCATCAGGCTGATTAGAAATTTCATCGATGATTGTATCGTTAACTCTTTCCATCATTTCTTCTGGGATATAGTCTTCGTCTTCATCAACGATAGAATCTGGATTTTCAGCTCTAAACTTAGCAATAGCCGCAAGTCTCTTTTCTTCTTCTTCCTTAGCAGCAGCCTTTTGACGTTCAACGTTCTTAGCCTTCACTTCTTCCGCAAGCTTCTTCTTCATTACTTCTGCCTGTGCGAGTAACTCATCATAATCCTTGCCCATATCTTCTAGTTCTTGACGAGTCTTAATATCAATCTTACGACCTGTTAACTTCACAGCTAAACGTGCATTCTTACCACGCTTACCGATAGCGAGTGATAATTGATCTTCGCTAACGATAACAAGCAAGCTATTATCATCTTGTCCTGGAAGAACAGAGATAATTTCTGCAGGTGCTAAAGCATTCTTAACAAGTTCAGTTACATCATCATTCCATTGGAAGATATCAATCTTTTCACCATGTAATTCGTCAATAATCTTTTGCACACGTGAACCACGAGGACCAATACATGATCCAATTGGGTCTACATCAGGATTGTGTGAGAGAACAGCCATCTTTGTTCTTTCGCCAGCTTCACGAGCAATCGATTTGATTTCAACGATACCCTGATAAATTTCAGGTACTTCTTTTTCAAATAAACGCTTAACAAGTGTCGCATCAGCACGTGATACCAATACCTGTGAACCCTTTGTTTCCTTTTGTACATCAGTGATCACAACACGGATGCTTTGTCCTTCTGTTAGTTTTTCATGAGGAATTTCAGCAGACTTAGAAAGTAAAGCAACTGTCTTACCTAGACTAATTAAAGTGAACTTATCTTTCACAGATTCAACAGTACCGATAACCATTTCATCCTTTTGATCAATATATTCGTTGTATACTGCAACCTTTTCAGCTTCACGAATCTTTTGACGGAATACGTTCTTTGCTAAAGATGCAGCAGCACGTGACATAGAAGTGATTTCCTTCTTCTCACGAACCTGTCCACCTAACTCAGCGTTAGAATCTAATTTCTTAGCATCCTCTAATGAAATTTCTAATTCATCATCTTCTACTTCTTCAACAACGTTGTAGTACTGGTAGATATCAATTGTCTTACTCTTCTTATTGATTTCTGCCTTAACTTCAATATCCTGTAATTCAGAATCCTTCTTGAATGCTTTCGCAACAGCTTCTGTTAATGCCTCTAATACGATATTCTCAGGCACATTCTTGTCATCTTCCACACCGCGAATCGCATTGAGAAGTTGTGTGTATTTAATCTCCATGATCTCTCCTTATAATTTAATTGCTAATCTAGCAAAACGAATATTGTTCTTTTCAATCGTAGCAGTGCGCTTTACTGCCTTATCACGATACTCTAACGAAATCGTATCAGCACTAACAGCACGAACATATCCTGTTAACTCAACCATATTCTTAAATGGTTCCTTGAGTTCAATATAGATATATTCATCCACTAACTGTTCAAACTCAGCATAATCTTTAATCTCTCGCTCTGCACCAGGGCTACAGACTTCCAAGCTATACTCTTCTTTGATTGGATCATACTTGTCCAAGACTACACCAAGCTTTTCACTCACTTCTGCACAAATATCTAAGTCAATCGCATGTGCATCATTGTCTATTGCGACCTGTAATGTCTTCTCATTACCAAGCCAAACAATCTCGTAAAGTCGAACGTGGCATTCGTCAAATACTGGCTGAAATAATTCGGTCAATCTATCAATGTTTTCCATATGCCTCCAGACATAACACAAGGAGAGCTTCCGCTCTCCTTATTTCGTTTACAATATACCCCATTTTAAAGGGATTTTCAAGCATATTCCTCTATATATAGGGATTATTCCTCATTTTTTGTAAACATCCGTGCACAGCTAACTGCCTTTTGCCAACGCTCATATAAATCATTTACATCAGATATTTTCATCATCGGTGTAAATATATGACTGTTTCTCTCTTTCTTTATCTCTTCTAAATTAGACCAATACCCTACTGCAAGGCCTGCTAGATATGCAGCACCAAGTGCAGTTGATTCAACATTCTCAGGACGTTCAATTGCACATTGCATAATATCACTTTGAAACTGCATCAAATAATCATTTGCAGAAGCTCCACCATCTACACGTAGTGATTGAATTGCAATACCAGAATCTTCTTTCATCGCATCTAGGATATCTCGATTTTGATAAGCGATAGAATCTAATGTTGCTTTTGTCATATCTTCTTTACTAGTACCACGTGTAATACCAAACATCGCACCCTTACAATCATTATCCCAATACGGTGCGCCTAAACCAACAAAGGCAGGTACTACAATGAGTTCATGTTCTTCCTTTGCGGACAATGCAAGTGTCTCAGATTCTTTAGCCGTCTTAAAAAACTTCAACTGATCACGCAACCACTGTACAGCACTACCAGCCACAAATACAGAACCTTCAAGTGCATAAGTAATTTTACCCTGATAGCCCCAAGCAATTGTAGTAACTAGACCATGCTTGCTAGGATGTGGTTCATTACCAGTATTCATTAACATAAAGCAACCAGTTCCATATGTATTTTTTACACTACCTCGATCAAAACATTGTTGTCCAAATAATGCAGCCTGTTGATCACCAGCAGCACCAGCAATCGGTACACGTTTACCAAAGAAGTATTCAGTAGCAGTATGTGCAAAGATACAACTACTATCTTTTACCTCTGGTAACATACACATTGGAACATTCAGAAGACTACATAATTCTTCATCCCATTTCTTATCATAGATATTAAATAGCATTGTTCTAGATGCATTACTGTAGTCAGTCACATGCGCTTTCATTCCTGATAGACACCAGATTAACCAAGTATCAATTGTACCCGCAAGCAACTCACCACTCTCTGCACGCTGTTGACCATTTTCAATATGATCTAAAATCCAACGAATCTTTGTTGCAGAAAAATATGGATCAAGTTGAAGCCCTGTCTTCTTACGAATCATGCTAGCATGATTATCTTGTTTTAACTGATTACAGATTTCAGATGTTTGACGGGATTGCCACACGATTGCCTTATACACAGGTATACCTGTTTTCTTATCCCATACAACTGTAGTCTCACGTTGGTTGGTAATACCGATACCCACAATCTGTTCTGGTTTAATATTAGCATCCAGCATACTTTGCATCATACAAGACAATACAGATAACCAAATCTCATTGGCATCATGTTCTACCCAACCTGGTTTAGGAAAGTATTGTTGAAATTCTTTTTGTGCAGAAGAAACAACCTTAGCATCATGATTAAAGATAATTACACGTGAACTTGTTGTTCCTTGATCAATCGACATAATATATTTTTCCATGCGTATACCTCTATTCTTTATAAAATAAATTTAAGTCCTTATTATTTTAAGAAATTCATCCTCGGTTATATTTTGATTAAATACACAATCATATTCTTTTACAATTAATTTTAATTCATCGAAATTATCTTTTAATACATAGCGTAAATATTCAATATATGAATCTTTCATCCATTTAAAACATTCTTCCAAAGAATTAAACTCTGGGTTATTGATTTTTTTATCCATACTATTATCAGGACATGCACTCCATTTATAATTTATGCAAGCAAGTACTTGTGTATGTGTATGATGAAAATCATTTGAAAGATATTCTAAGAAAAATGATTTGCATGTAATCCCATTTTTTCTACAATATAGTTTTATAAGTTCACTTAAATCCCAGCACCAACAGCAATTATTATGAATAATTTGTTCAGGTGTAGAAAATGAGTACTTATACTTTTTAAAATCTGAATCACCAAGAAAATGTAAATTATTATTTTGATCTTTATATCCATATTTTATTGAACGGACATAATCAAAAAATTCATTCAGATGTAAAGACAGAATATCATCTAAATCATGTTGTAATTCTACACCCATAAGTTACTCCTAAACAAATCAAATTGTTTTTCTTAATTATAACGTATTAAAAAGGACTGCCAATATACTAGCAGTCCTAAACATTAATTACTTAGACTTTTTAGTTGTCTTTTTTGCAGGAGCTTTTTTAGCTACTGGCTTTTTAGCTACAACCTTAGGAGCAGCTACTTTCTTAGTAACTTTCTTTACAGCTGGTTTTTTCGCTACAGGTTTCTTAGCAACAGTCTTTTTAACAGCTGGCTTTGTAACCTTCTTAGTAGCAACTTTCTTTACAGCCTTCTTAGCTACTGGCTTAGCAGCCTTCTTTGCAGGAGCCTTCTTTACAGCTGGTTTAGATGCTTTCTTAGAAGCAACCTTTGCAGTTGTCTTCTTAGCAACTGGTTTCTTAGCAGTAACCTTCTTTGTAGCCTTCTTTGCTACAGTTTTCTTAGCAGGCTTCTTAGCTGTAACGGCTGTTTTAACACCAGCACGAATTGCCGCTTGAGCAGCTGCTAAACGAGCGATAGGAACGCGGTATGGTGAGCAAGAAACATATGTTAATCCAACACGTTGGAAGAATTCGATACTTACTGGGTCACCACCATGTTCACCACAGACACCTAAGTGAATGTCCTTACGAGTTGAACGGCCCATTTCACAAGCCATAGAGATAAGTTTACCAACACCATTTACATCTACGTGTGCGAATGGATCGTTATCGTAGATATGCTTACTGTAGTAATCATCTAAGAACTTACCAGCATCGTCACGTGAGAATCCAAATGTCATCTGTGTTAAGTCGTTTGTACCGAAACTGAAGAATTCAGCTGTTTGTGCCAATTCATCAGCGTTTAACGCAGCACGTGGAATTTCAATCATTGTACCGATCTTATAATCCTGCTTCACTCCAGCTTCCTTGATTACTTCGTCAGCAGTTGTACGAATAATCTGTGCAACATAATCAAGTTCCTTCTTTTCACCAACTAATGGAACCATGATTTCTGGAACTAACTTCCAACCACGGTGCTTCTTGTTGATGTTGATAGCAGCCTTGATAATTGCACGTGTCTGCATGACACCGATTTCTGGATAAGTTACGTCTAGACGGCATCCACGATGACCCATCATTGGGTTGAACTCATGTAAGTTAGCTGCCGCAGCCATCAAGTCTTCTACAGAAATACCTAATGCCTTAGCAACTTCTAATGATTCTGCTTCAGCCTTTGGTAAGAATTCATGTAGAGGTGGATCCAATAGACGGATAGTAACACTTCTTCCACCCATTGCTTCGAAGATACCTTCAAAGTCACCTTGTTGCATTGGCTCTAATAGATTTAATGCAATCTGACGTTGTTCAACGTTTTGAGCAACTACTAATTCACGGATAGCCTTAATACGTTCTGGAGAGTTGAAGAACATATGTTCTGTACGAACAAGTCCAACACCTTCAGCACCGAAGTTAACAGCTCTTGCGGCATCTTCTGGTGTATCAGCGTTTGTACGAATCTTCATAGTTCTACGTTCATCAGCCCACTGCATGAACTTCTTGAAGTTACCAGAAATTGTTGCTGGAACTGTCTTGATTTCACCACGGTAAACTAAACCTGTAGAACCATCTAAGGAGATGATATCTCCATCCTTGAATACTTCACCCTTCACGGTGAATTGTAACTTAGCTTCGTTAACCTTAATGTCTCCACAACCAGATACACAGCAAGCACCCATACCACGAGCTACTACAGCTGCGTGAGATGTCATACCACCACGTACTGTTAAGATACCTTCAGATACATGCATACCTTCGATATCTTCTGGTGATGTTTCTAGACGAACTAAGATTACCTTACGTCCCATCGTTGCCTTTGTCTTAGCTTCTTCAGCAGTGAATACGATTTCACCACAAGCAGCACCTGGTGAAGCAGCTAAGCCCTTAGCAATTACATCATTCTTCTTTTTCTTTAAGTCTTCAGCGTCAAACTGAGGGTGTAGTAAGTCATCTAACTGCTTAGGATCAACCATCAATAAAGCTTGATCCCTAGTTACAAGACCTTCCTTCTCCATATCTACAGCAACCTTTAAAGCAGCTGCAGCTGTACGCTTCGCATTACGTGTTTGTAACATGAATAGTTTTCCATGTTCAATTGTAAATTCCATATCCTGCATGTCATGGTAGTGCTTTTCCAAACGTGCACAGATATCTGTGAAATCCTTATATGCCTTTGGCATTACCTTCTTAAGTTCTGCAATTGGAGAAGGTGTACGAATACCAGCAACAACGTCTTCACCTTGCGCATTAATTAAGTATTCACCAAATAATTTTCTTTCACCTGTTGCAGGGTTACGAGTAAAGGCAACCCCTGTTCCGCAATCATCACCCATGTTACCAAATACCATGGTCTGAACGTTTACAGCTGTTCCCCAAGAACTTGGGATATCATTCATCTTACGATAGAAGATAGCACGGTCATTATTCCATGAACGGAATACAGCTTCAATAGCACGTTCTAATTGAAGTGTTGGGTCCTGTGGGAATTCTTCCTTCAATTCTTTCTTATAGAAAGCCTTGAAGCGCTTTGTTAATTCGAACATATCCTCAGCATCTAATTCGATATCCTGAGTAACGCCCTTCTTTTCTTTAACTTCATCAATGATTTCTTCAAAACGTGATTTAGATAATCCCATAACAACGTCTGAGAACATTTGCACGAAACGACGATAGGAGTCGTATGCAAATCTCTTGTTACCAGACTTTTCTTCAACAACCTTAACAACTTCATCATTCATACCTAAGTTAAGAATTGTGTCCATCATACCTGGCATAGATGCACGTGCACCTGAACGTACAGAAACAAGTAAAGGATTATCTAATCCACCTAATTTTTTACCTGTTGCCTTCTGTAGCATTTCAACATGCTTGTGAATTTCGTCCATGATATTCTTGTTGATTTTCTTACCATCTGCGTAATATGCATTGCACGCTTCAGTTGTGATGGTAAATCCATCCGGTACTGGCATACCTAAAATGCTCATTTCAGCAAGGTTAGCACCTTTACCACCGAGCAGTTCACGCATGGAACCATTACCTTCAGAAAACTTATAAACATACTTTTTAGTAGCCATTATAGCCTCCCTTTATCTACTGTTTGATTATAAAGCAACCGGTTACATTTCTCAATACATACGAGTCACTTTTGTGAGATTATCCAATAAATTAACTAAATATTTTCCATGCAAGCATGAAATATAAAAGACGATATCTAATCGATACCGTCTAATGAAACTATTATTTTGTATACTTCTTAATGAACTCGAAGAATCGTGGGAAGTATTGGGGGTCACTTGTTAGATTTCCAAATCCACCCTGTTCAGATACATACATCTCCTTCTTGCTTGCACAAGAGTAATAGTTATCATACGCATGGCTAATTGGAACGATGCGATCTTGTAAACCATGTAGGAATAACATTGGAGTTACAGAATTTCTTAACTGACGTTGTGTACTGATATCATTGAGACTAAAATGTAATACTTGTCTTACATAGAAGTCGACTGATGGCATAACGAACTTACCATTGAATTTCGTGATATCTTGAACTTTTGTTTGGATGATATCTTTAATTTCTTTATATCCACCTTCTGCGATTGCACATTTTACATTACGTGGCAAATAATCACCAACCGCATTCATGACAGAAGCTGCACCAACGTTTATACCAAATAATACAATCTCTGCAAGTGGATCTAAATTGACTAAGTAGTTAATCCAACTAATTAAGTCATAGTGTTCACACCATCCAAGACCAGTGTACTTGCCTTCAGACATTCCATAACCACGTGCATCCGGTGCTAGGATATTAAATCCACGATGGTCTGCTTCCCACATGTGTTCTAGTAAAGTTCCACTATAAGACGCAATACCATGTTGGATAATAATCCACTTATGAGAATCTTCTTGATTCACGATTCGTAATGCATGTAGTTTAAGACCATCATAAGAATCGATGAAATCATCGAAACGGTTGCTGTGTGCAAACCACTCATTTCTTTCCATCTGTAATAAAGGTAGCTGCATCGCTGCTCCACATTTTTGTAAATATCTACTATTCTGTAAATCAAACGCATTGCGGAAAACATAATATCCAGCTCCTGCATATGCGCTTGCACCAGCGACAGCAGTAACACCTAATACTTTTAATAGCGTATGCTTGTTTTCTTTATTTGACATACTGCACCTCCGTCAATCATGGATTGTTATCATGATTATAACATGTCCACTACTTTTTCAATACATTTAAGCGCTCTTCAATAACAGCGTATTGTTTCTGATATGCTTCAAGTTTTTGCTTTTCATTTTCAATCTTTGCAGCTGGAGCCTTCGCAATAAATCCTTGATTAGAAAGAATACCTGTAGAACGTGCAATCTCAGACTTAAGTCTTTCAATCTCTGCTTCAAGCTTCTTGATTTCCTCTTCTGGATTACTTAATTCACTAGATGGAATATATAAGCTACCACCTTGAATTGCTTCGACTGTTAAGTCTCCTTCAAGTGTGTCTTGCCACTCTGCCTTTGCAAGTTTCATGATAATCGCAGACATTGCTTCATCCGCCATGATTGTATTACCGTCAAGATCCTTTAATGCAATATGAATTAATGTAGATGGTTTCAAATCATTTACAATCTTAACTTCACGAATCTTTTGGATTGCAGAAATTACTCTTGCCATTGCAGTTAAATCACAAGTAGTTACATTTTTAATAACAGTTGGCCATGATTCTAAGTTGATGCTTTCCTTAGCACCTGGTAATAAATCATAAATCTCTTCAGTTACAAATGGCATAAATGGTTGTAATAAACTAACAATAGCCTTTAAACATACGTATAGAGTTGATTGTGCAGCATGTTTAGCTACTTCATCCGTACCATTTAATGCCGTCTTGCTCATCTCAACATACCAACTACAGAAGTCATCCCATACGAAGGAATATAGTTCGTTACCAACTAAAGCAAATTCATACTTCTCCATATTTTCAGTAACATGTGTAATTGTTTCGTTAAGACGATTGATAATCCATGAATCCGCAAGTGATAGATTTGTTAAATTAACATCTTCTACCCTCATACCTTCAGGAAGATTCATAAATACAAATCTAGATGCATTCCAAATCTTGTTGATAAAGTTACCAGCTGCCTCAACCTTTTCAGGAATATAACGCATATCCTGTCCTGGCGTTGAATTTGTTGTTAAGAAGAAACGTAATGCGTCGATTCCATACTCTTCAATTACCTGCATTGGGTCAATACCATTACCAAGTGATTTAGACATCTTGCGGCCTTGCGCATCACGTAATAAACCATGGATTAGTACATCTTTAAATGGACGATTCTTGGTAAAGTGTCTTGCTTGGAATGCCATACGTGCAACCCAGAAGAAGATAATATCGTAACCAGTAACCATTGTATTGGTTGGATAGTAACGTGCTAAATCTTCCGTTTGTTCTGGCCAACCTAATGTCGCAAATGGCCATAAAGCACTTGAGAACCATGTATCAAGTACATCTTCATCCTGTACCCAGTTTGTTGTATCCTCTGGATCAGTTTCACCAACGTACGTTTCACCCGTCACAGTGTTATACCATGCAGGAATGCGATGACCCCACCACAATTGACGAGAGATACACCAGTCTTCAATATTCTCTAACCATCCATTGAATGTCTTTTCAAAACGTTCAGGATAGAAGTTAATCTTTGTTGCTTCATCTGCTTGATACTTTAGTACATCTTGAGCAAGTGGCTTCATCTTAACAAACCACTGTTGTGATAGATACTGTTCAACAACACAATGTGTACGTTCAGAATGTGCTACGTTATGTGTCATCTCTTCAATCTTAACAAGGTTTCCATCTGCTTCGATTTGCTTTACAAGAGCTTCACGTGCTACATAACGATCCATACCTTCATATTGACCACAAAGTTCATTCATTGTTCCATCTGGATTCATACAGATAGGTTTTTCTAAATGATGTCTTTCCGCAATTGCAAAGTCATTAGGGTCATGTGCTGGTGTACACTTCATAGCACCAGTACCAAAACCAATCTCTACATAGTCATCACCGATGATAGGTAACTCCTGTCCATTTGCTGGGTTAGTAGTATGTTTTCCAATTAAGTGATTTAGTGTTTCATCGTTAGGATTTACTACAACACAAACATCACCAAACATTGTTTCAGGACGTGTTGTCGCAACAACAAACTCTTCACCAGTTTCCTTTACAACATATTTGAAGTGATACATCTTACCTGGGTCATCTTGATAATATACTTCAATATTACTTAATGCAGTGCGTGCTTCAGGATCCCAGTTAATGATACGCCAACCACGATAGATTAAACCTTCATTGTAGAGTTTAACAAATACATGACGAACCGCATCGTTGAAACCATCATCCATTGTAAAACGCTCACGACTATAGTCTAATGAGTTTCCAAGTTTACCCCATTGTGTACGAATTGTCTTGGCATATTCTGCCTTCCACTCCCACGCACGATCCAAGAACTTTTCACGTCCTAAATCATAACGAGAAATACCTTCACTCTTTAATCGTGCATCAACCTTTGCCTGTGTCGCAATACCTGCATGATCCATACCTGGTAAAAACAACATATCATAGCCCTGCATACGCTTATAACGTGCAATAATATCCTG
Source organism: uncultured Solobacterium sp. (assembly GCA_938039295.1). GTDB lineage: Bacteria > Bacillota_I > Bacilli_A > Erysipelotrichales > Erysipelotrichaceae > Bulleidia. The sequence goes on along the minus strand of CALHUY010000092.1, from coordinate 1,231 downwards.
TAATGTATTATCCCAAGCGTGACCGATATGTAAAATACCTGTAACGTTTGGTGGAGGAATTACAATTGTAAATGGATCTTTAGACTTATCACCTGCAGTGAAATATCCTTTTTCAATCCATCGGTTGTATTTGCCTTCTTCTACGGCCTTGTGATCATACTTTTGTGCTAGATTCTTTTCCATATTACCTTCTCCTTAAACATAAAAAAAACGTCCTATGCATAGGACGTGTATAAACGTGGTACCACCTTTGCTTACTTCTCAAATAGCGTAACGTGCTTCCCTACGGTATCTTCTACTACTAGTTCAAAGATACAGCTCCAAGACTACTTCATATCTTCGTTTTATCTGTTTCCACCAACCACAGACTCTCTTTCAAAACAGCCAATATTACTACTTCTCTTCTTTGCTTTGGTTAGATTATACCATTGTATCCATCATTTTCAATAAGAAATAGCCCGCCGACTATACAGAATTGAGAATATAGCTTATTCACTATACTCTCATATCTAATCATCAAATGAGAAAAAAATCCGTTTCACCGGATTATAAACGAATAATTGATTTAACAATCGGCAATCGCATAACAAATGCCGCGATTCTTCGATCTGCTTCAAAGAATAGAATATAGATGATTAATTTGATATATGGATGTAAACTCAAGAATCCGTTTATGATACTAAACAAGAATACAAAAACCATGTATATCGCTATATATACCGCAAATGTCATCAAGAAGTAAGCAACTTGATTCATACGTAAATTTCTTTGTTCATCTCTTCTACTCATATAGGTATTTTATTCAAATCTAGAGCTGATTTCAACTATCAAAAAAGGAAGATACTATATGTATCTTCCAAAATCTTAATAGTGAATGTACTCAAATCTTGATGGATCGGAGATAACACGTGAATATGGTTGACCATTACGGCTAGCACCACATTCAGAAGTAATAACAGAACCATCTGTTGTAATCGCTTCTACGATAGCAACGTGACCATAGTAACCATCTGATCCTTCTTGTCCAGCTGCAAATACCATGACGTCACCAACCATTGGTGTATTAGAAACAGTATATCCTAAACTACGAGCTGTATTTGCCCATTGATTACCATTACCCATCAAGCTACCAGCAGTTAAACCTAATTGATGACGACGGATATATACCCACCATGTACATTGGCTAAATGAGTAATTATTACCAGTATCACCAGTCTCATGATCTGTAATT
>CALHUY010000091.1 GCA_938039295.1 uncultured Solobacterium sp. | reverse complement strand
CTTCCTCTTCAAGATTAGAGATACCTTTGTAGATATAATCTAATTTTTCATCCGTAAGTTCTCGCGGAGTACCTTCAAATACTAACTTGCCATCTTGCAAAGCAATAATCTTTGTTGCAAATAATTTTGCAAGTTCGACTGAGTGAATATTAACGATAACTGTGATGCCTAACTGTTCGTTAATATTCTTTAAATCAGATAAAATTTTCTTAGATGTTACAGGATCCAATGATGCTACCGGTTCATCTGCTAAGATGATAGTTGCCTCTTGAAATAGTGTTCTAGCAATAGATACTCTTTGCTGTTGACCACCTGATAATTCATCACAACGACTATGCAGTTTATTCTCTAATCCAACTTTAGATAAAACTTCGTTACATAATTGATAGTCTTTGTTGGAAAACAATCCTAATGTACTTTTTAGCGTACTATAGGTTCCTAACTTTCCAGATAGTACATTCTTCTGTACTGTATTGCGCTTTACTAAGTTAAAAGATTGAGATATTAAGCCAATCTGTGTTCGTATCTTTTTTAATTCTTTCTTGTTCGCTTTCGTAATTGATTTACCATCTATCAAGATTTCACCATCTGTAATTTCATTGAGACGATTAATTGAACGCAATAATGTTGATTTACCTGCACCAGAAAGACCAATAATCGCAACGAATTCAGCATCTTGAATCTTTAGATTTACATGATCTAGTGCATGCACTCCATTTTTATATGTCTTTGAAACATTTCTTAATTCAATCATTTATTATTTTGCTGCCTTTTCGATATAGTTAGACATTGTGTCATATGCCTTTTCATCTGCTTCTACATAGCCAGTATGATTCCATAATGACATTGCATCTTTTGCAGCCTCATCCTGATTCATATTTAGGAATACTTCCTTAATCTTTTGCTGTAATTCTTCATCCATGGTTGGCAATACCGCAATCGCATCATTTGGAATATCACCCTTTGTCAAATATAAAACCTTGAGATCTTTGAATAAATCATTTGTTCCTTCAAACTTCTTTTGGAAAACAAAGCGTGCACCTTCAAATACAAATGCTGCATCTACTTGTCCATTTAAAACAGCTGTAATTTCGGAAGGAATATCATTGACTGTTACGATTGTGCAATCAGTTGTTGGATTAATACCAGCATCCTTCATTTCTGCTACAGGATAAATATAACCTGAAGCTGAGTTAGGACTTAATGTAGCAATCTTCTTACCCTTTAAATCATTTAGAGATTGAATATTTGAATCAGCTCTAACAATCACTTCTCCTTTAAATGAGTTAGTTGAAGAACCTTCAATTGGTAATTCTGTTTTTTGATCATAATCTACCAATTTAGAAGATAAGAGAGCTTTTGCAGCACCTTGATTCTTTGCCTGTACATAGGCAGCTGGTGGCATAATACCTAAATCAACCTTACCGGATGCCATTGCTTCCACAATCGTAGAATAGTCAGTAGCGAGTGTTACTTCAACTTTACGACCAAGCTTTTCTTCTAAATACTCCGCGAATGGTTTTGTCTTTGCTTCCATTGAACCATCGTTATTTGTTGGAACAAACTGTACAACAAGTGGTTTATCCTCCTTTGTAGAAGAAGTTTCTTTTGTTTTCGTTGTGCCACATCCACTAAGTAGTGCAATGCAAAGAGAAAGTACTGCAGATACAAATATTTTTTTCATATTCTTTCTATCTCCTTATTCGGAGCTCCTTATACAAACATTCTAAACGAATATTAAAAATTGTCTTTGCAGAAAGTGACATATGTCATATAAAATAAGTTCATGGAATGGATAGATAATAGATACTTACTAACAGAATATTTTAAGAAGACTAAATTCTCTCAATATTTCGGATTCCCTGTCAAAGACATTATACGATTATGTCGTTTTCACAAGGGAGAAAAAATCATCAAATCAAATATCATATCTGACTTTATCTATTTTCTTTTAGATGGAAGTTACATTTTTGGTAACGAGTGATAGTGGAAAAGTGATATATCTAGGTGGCAGTAAGGAATTCACGGTTCTAGGTGAGGTTTCTTCCCTTTGGAAAATGAAACCAATGACGAGTGTTGTCGCCTCAACAGAATGTATATGTTTTTGTATTTCACTAAAAACATACCGTAATCATCTTTTGGATGATAATACATTTTTACGTTATATCAGTAAGACGATGGCTTACCGCTTAACCAAAAGAGATGACGATGTTATCGTAGATAGAACAGAGACAGCATACACAAAAATGTGTGCACTTATCATACAAAACTCAAAAGACACAATGTTTACGCTTGATTTACAAGAATGCGCACGTGCACTATCCATTAGCTATCGCCAAGTAATTCGTGTCATGAATCGTTTACTCCAAGAAAAACTCATTAAAAAAGTAAAAAAGAAATACTATATTTTGGACTATAGTTCTTTATATGCAAATACGAATGAAAACTATTTCTTCTATGAATAGTCACTCAAATAACTTAAGAAAAAAGTCAGACCATTTAGTCTGACTTTTTAAGATTAGCGTAATTTCTTTCTG
>CALHUY010000090.1 GCA_938039295.1 uncultured Solobacterium sp. | reverse complement strand
TCGTTCACGTCTGTTTTCAATATTTGGTCCATCACCTTGTAAAGCTGTTTGCTGCATATTGCCTTTGCATCGGGTATTTCTCCTTCAACGAAAGCTTTGCTAATCACCTTTTCAATGGCGTGCATCTTACTGCGTTCACGGGTGTGCATAATCGAAATAGATGTACCTTTCTTACCTGCTCTACCTGTTCTTCCTGCACGGTGAATGTAGTATTCTAAGTCTTCTGGGAATCCACAAGAGATAACATGTGTTACTTCTCCAATATCGATACCACGCGCAGCTAAGTCAGTTGCCACTACGTATGTATGTTCTGCATTAGCGATACTCTTCATTGCCTGCTTTCTCTTACGGCTTGTAAGATCACCATGGATTTCACTCACAGACACTTTATTCTTACGAAGTTCTTCCGCAATCGAGGAAGCTTCTTGACGTGTATTTGCGAAAATCAAACATACATAAGGTTGAAAGCCAGGTAAGATGGATAAAATCGTCTCAGCATAGCTATGATGATAACAAGGTACCAATACATGCTTGATGTCTGGATTAAAGCGTACCTTCTCACCAATCTGATATGTAATCGGATGATGCATATACTTAGTGATAAATGGCTTTAACTGCTCTGGCATTGTAGCAGAGAATGCGAGCATCTGTAAGTGTTCACCCAGTCTTCCAGCAAAGGCATCAATCTCATCTAAGAATCCATATTCTAACGTCATATCTGCTTCATCGACCACAAGCATACTTGCTTTATCGATACGTAAAGCACCACCATTCAGGAATAAGTCCTTAATTCTACCTGGTGTTCCAATTACGATATGTGGTTGGGACTTTTCAAGTTGTTCAATATCCTTACTTCTTTCACGACCACCCACATACAAACGTACACGAATCTCCGGCACAATTTCTGTCATGACTTTTGCCATTTCATAAATCTGTGTCGCAAGTTCACGTGTAGGTGCCGTAATCACAACCTGCGCTTCATCGCTGTTAGAATCAACCTTTTCCATGATTGGAATTAAGTATGCGTGTGTCTTACCAGAACCTGTACTAGAAAGACCGATCACATCCTTACCACGTAAAGCAGATGGAATCACCTGTTCCTGGATTGGGGTTGGTTGTGTAAAATGGTTTTTCTCAATAAAGGCCATTGTTGTATCTTTTAGATTAAAATCTTCAAATTTTTTCATCTTATCACCTATAATTAGTATAACCGATTTTATTTACGGTTTGAAAGGACTCTATTATGGAAATCATAAAAGTCATCCCTAGAGGGTATTGCCAAGGTGTTGTTCGTGCAATTCTCATTGCCAAGAAAACAGTCAAGGAAAACCCAGATACACGCGTCACAATGTTGGGTATGATTGTACATAATCAATTTGTGGTTGATGCTTGTCGCAAGTTAGGTATCAACTTTGTTGAGGATAAAAATAAAACACGTATGGAACTGTTAGAAGAAATTTCAAGTGGTATCGTTATCTTTACTGCTCATGGTGTTAGTGACGATGTTATCAGAGCTGCTAAAGCCAAGGGACTCACTTGTGTTGATGCGACTTGTCCTGATGTCATTCGTACACATAACCTTGTAAAGGAACATAGTGCTGTTGGTGACATCATCTACATCGGTAAGAAGAATCATCCTGAATCCGAAGGAACGATTGGTATCTCTGATAAGATTCATCTTGTGACATCCATTGAAGATGTAGATGCACTGAAGAATGTATCTCTTAAGAATATTCTCATTACCAATCAAACAACACTTTCCATGTTAGATACAGCAGAAATCATCGCACATTGTAAGAAACTCTTTCCTGACGCAATCGTCGCAAAGGAAATCTGTAACGCTACTAGCAAGCGTCAAGAAGCTGTACTACAACTACAGAATGTTGATTTACTCATTGTTGTTGGAGATGCACGTTCCAACAACTCCAATCAACTTGCCAAAATCGCCAAGCATGCAGGTATCCAAGAATCTTATCTCATTGATAGTGTTCTAGATTTAACTCCATCCATGATTGATGGACATAATCGTATCGCAATCACAAGTGGATCTTCTACACCTAACTCTATCACCGACCAAGTCGTTGACTTCTTAAATGAATATGCACGTACAGGCATTTGGCAATTACCAGAGACTGTTAACGTGCAATTGATCTAAGATCTTCTAATTCCTCTTTTGTAAGAGGTCTATATTCACCTGGTTTTAAAGTTTCGTCTAAAACCAGATTCTTCATCCGAAGACGTTTGAGATAAACGACTTTATCACCAACAGAATTCAATATGAATTTAATCTCATGATACTTTCCCTCTTGAATAATCAAAGTACAAGAAGTATCAGAGATTTTTTTATATACTGCCGGTTTGTAACTTACACCATTATATGTAACACCAGATTCAATCTTAGCGATATCTTCATCTGTAAGTGGTAGTGTATGTTCTACATAATACTCTTTTTCAACATGTTTCTTTGGCGATAATAGTTCATGAGCCAAAGGACCATCATTGGTAATCATTAGTAAGCCTTCAGTGTCTTTATCTAAACGTCCACACGGAAACATTCCTTTATAGTCTTCCGCAATTAAATCCAATACTGTAGGACAGTTTTTCCCTTCAGTAGCACTAATATATCCAGCTGGTTTATTTAACATGTAATAGACATATTTTTCATACACCACCGGTATATCATCCACAAAGATCTCCGCTGTATTTTCATCAACACGCATGTCAGAAGACTTTGCGATTTCACCATTGACACGTACACGTTTCTCTTTGACAAGTTTCTTCACTTCACTGCGACTGCCAACACGTGCATTCGCAAGAATACGATCTAAACGTAACATTTACGCACCTCGACGTAGAATGCGATTGAACATTCCACGTAAGTCTCGATGGAAGATAGACTTAGGAAGACGGAACAATTCACTGCTTGCAAAGTATACACCCATTCCTAAACTTCCAATAATACCAACCAGTACAATCGCAAGTAAGCGAGAATATTGTGTAGGATCAATACCAATCCAACGTACGATGACATAGATACCATTCATCGCAAAACAACAGATGATAATCTTCACCAAACGAATAATCATATTCTTCACACGTACTGGATATGTCTTTTGAATCTTATAGATACTGAGCGCAATAAATGTAATCTCACAAAGAATACTGGAGATAATGGCACCTGAATATCCAAATAAATAACAACATGGATAGAATGTAATAACCTTCACCAAGAATCCTACTGAGAAGTAAATCAAAGTATGTCTTCTCATCTTTAAAGACAATAAGATTGATAGTAATACTGGTGTCACAGTTGTGCCAAACGCTAAGATACTAGACCAGAATAAGGCTACCTGTCCATATTCTAATTCCTTAGCGCCATACATGATGTAATAGATAGGACCTGATAAAGCAGCCATCGATACACATACTGGAATGACAATATAGAACACTGTACCTAAACAATCCTCAAGAGACTTTCGTAGTCCCTTCCAATCTGCATTGACCAAAGATACGGTAATAAATGGTACAGCACCAGCCGCAAAACCATTACCAATGACCTGTGGAATAGATGTTAACTTATCACAGTTTGTCTGGATAATACTCAATAACATTGTGGCTTGGCTATGTTGCATACCTAAGCCTTCCATCACAGACACAAAGAAGTTTGTATTCACAAGTACCTGTGAGTTTGCCAAGATAGAGCTCAATAAGAATGGCACAACATACATAACAAACTCATGAATCAACTCTTTGATTGCAACGGAGTTTGTGGATTGTAGTTTGGCTTTTTCCTGTACATCTTTAAAGTGTTTACGGTCAAAGTTCATAAACTGTAGTAAGGCTACCATCGCACCAACTCCAGTACCACCAACCGCTGTATAGATATACACAATCTTTGGAAGATGTAAAATGTATACTACAAACCAACCTGCACCAAGTAAGAAACCTACACGTACAAATTGTTCAATCACCTGTGACAAGGAATACTGTTGCATTTCCTTAGCACCTTGATAATATCCACGATAGCTATATAAAACAGATACCAAGAATAAAGCCATCGCAAGAATCACAAACGAGTTCTGCATCGCCGCAAGTTCATTGGCTGTATATGATGTACCACCTAATGCTCGCGCAGCTAATGGACCAGAGAAGCCAATGAATAATACAGCCATCACAAAGCCAGAAACCATTAATAAACTTGTCGCTAAGATACGTACTAGCACAACCGTCTTATAGTCATTTTTAGAAAGATATTTTGCGACTAATGCTGCCAAGGCAAATGGAATACCAGCACTACAAATCTGTAAGAGAATCGTATAATAATCAAATGCAGCAGAATAATAAATCATATCCTGCTGTCCAACAATTGCTTTAAATGGAACGATATAGAATAAACCGATTAACTTTGTAATAAAGATACCAGCTGAAGTTGTTAAGGAACTGGCAATAAACGATTTTTTGATAGTATTAGTTTCTTTCATGTATCCAACTCCTCTTACTTCTCATATTTAAGTTCTTTTTGTATGTATTGTTTTACAACTTGTTTATTGGCTTGATCACGCCATTCCACAACAAATTTCAAGTTGATATGATCTTCAGAACTTTCCCCACTAATCACAAGACCCTTCATGAGACCTTTCGATTTATCTACTTGATTTGGCACAAGTGATACATCCGTATCAAAAACACCTAATGATGGCATCATCTTATCATTATCCGCAAACGCAATATCATTTTCCACCGCAAAAATACGACAATGATACATCTCAGTCTTTGGATTATCAATAATCACATAATAGCGATAAGTGCCATCAGATAACTGTGTCATCTCCGTGCTAATTGAAAAATACTCGCTTGATTCAAGATAGTTTTTCGTATTTAGAACTTCCGTATAATAACTCTCATATAATTCCATAGCCGCATTTGTTTCTGCGTCTTTTTTAGCACAGCCAGATAACATGCAGATACAGATTGCAATGGTCAATAAATATCTATACATACAAATACCTCGCCTGTAATTATACCATAGAACAGTTATAAAAACGGATAGCCTTTTGACTATCCGCATGCTTTAGAATGTTAAAACGAAGTAATTCTTCTTACCTTTTTTAAGGATGGAGAATTCTTGGTTGATAGCTTCTGACTGATGTAATACAGTCTGAATATCTGTAACTTTATTACCATTTACTGATACAGAACCCTGTTCAATTAGCTTACGCGCTTCCGATTTAGACTTGCATACTTCTGCAGTCACAAGTGCATCAATCAAAGTTACGCCATCTTCTACAGCTGCCTTCTTGGCATCTGCTAGACCTTCCTTCATCTCCTCGATAGATAAAGTCATAATATCACCCTTAAAGAATGTCTCTGTGATACGTAGCGCCTTTTCTAAGCCATCTTTACCATGAACAAGTTCAGTTAATTCTGCCGCAAGTGCCTTCTGTCCTTCACGCAATTCAGGTGCGTTCTTAAGAGATTCTTCGTAACCCATAATTTCTTCTGGTGTATGGAAGCTAAGTCTTTTGAGGTAGTCTACAATATCCGCATCTGGTGTATTTAACCAGAACTGGTAGAATTCATATGCATTTGTACGTTCTGGATTTAACCAAATATTCTTTCCTTCAGACTTACCAAACTTAGAGCCATCACTCTTTGTGATTAATGGAGAGGTAATACCGAATACCTTTGCATTATCACCCTCCATCTTACGGATAAGCTCCATACCAGAAGTTAAGTTACCCCATTGGTCAGAACCACCAATCTGAATCTGACAGTTATACTTCTTAAATAGGTTGTACCAGTCGATAGACTGTAAGATTGTATAACTAAATTCTGTGTAAGAAATACCAGAATCTAATCTCTTTTTGATAGTATCCTTTTGTAACATGTAAGAGATGTTAAATAACTTACCATAGTCACGTAAGAAGGCTAATAGATTCATCTCACCTAACCAGTTATTATTGTTTTCCATGATGGCTGCGTTAGAGCCTTCAAAGGATAAGAACATTGCTAACTGTTTACGGATACACTCAGCATTATGAAGAACTTCTTCATGTGTTAAGAGCTTTCTTTCTGTTGTAGGACGTGGGTCACCAATCATTCCTGTAAAACCACCACATAATGCGATTGGCTGATGTCCTTGTAATTGGTAACGACGTAATAATAGGATTTGTTGTAGGTGTCCTACGTGGAGAGAATCTGCTGTTGGATCAAATCCACAGTAGATTGTTGTTGGATTCTTAAGTTGTTCGCCTAGTCCTTCTTTATCTGTGCAATCTTTGACCAAGCCACGCCACTGTAATTCTTCAATAAAATTCATATACTAATCCTTTCCTAGCGCCATAATAAAAGGCGCCCATATCTCTAAGGACGCCTCAGCGCGGTACCACCTTAGTTTACGAATCATCGTACACTCATTTCTCTTTAACGCAGAGTAACGGTCTACCTTTTGAGATAAACAGCTCCTAGATGTATTCATCACCGATACAGAATTCCTTTCACCAACCGGAATCTCTCTACACATGCATACATGTGATTACTCATTCTATTCAACGCTTTTAGTTCTTTGTTGTCTGTCTTGGAGTAAACAGATAACTTAATTCAATACTTTCGCCCTTTTCTTCATGATTTTCTTCATCATTCTGTAATAACTTTGTCATAACACGCATAGAAACTGCGCCTAGGTCATAAGATGGAATGGAGAAGCTAGAAATCTGTGGACGTACCATGGAATTATACTTCGTATCGAGTACACATACAACTTCCATTTCATCAGGAATGGAAATATTGTTTTCTCTACTTGCGTTTAACAATGCGAAGCATTGGGAATCTCTATTTGCGATAACAACATCATAACGATGATCTCTCATCCACTTGGATAAGAATGCATACGATGTACGAGCATCAGAAGGAATGGAAATCGCTCCAGTAAACTTCTTACCACGTGCTTCATACGCTTTCTTTGCACCAGCAACCATCTTTTCATACTGCTGTGGATTCTTACGATCTTCTAAGATACCGATGTTATCTTTACCCTCTTCTAAGAACTTAGAAACAAGTTCAAAGACAGCCTTCTTGATATCTACATAAACACTACTAATACCCTTACCATTTATCTTGTTACCAATAACAACGATTGGGATATTGTACTTACTTAGTGCATCCATATCACCAGCGACTAACTTATCATTGAAGATAACAACACCATCAACATGTGACTTAATAATATCTTCAATTACAGTATTGATATCAGTAATACCAGCAGTAATTGTATGTAACATGATGTTGTAGTTATAAATCTTCGCTACATCAATCAAACCATTGATTACTTGACCTGTATAAGTAAAGCTAGCTTCAGGAACTACCAAACCGATAGAAGTAGACTTCTGTAATGCAAGACCTTGGGCAATTGCATTTGGTTTATAACCTAATTTCTCAACAGCAGCTTCAACACGTTCTTTTGTAGGTGCTTTAACAACATTAGATCCGTTAATAACACGTGAAACGGTAGCTAGCGAAACACCAGCTTCTTTTGCGACGTCGTAGATTGTTACTCGTTTCATCGTATCCCTCCTACTTTTCTTCCTTAGAATGAATGATATTGCGTACTGTTTCAATACTCTTATCTACAGCCTGTTTTGTAGTATCCTTCACTTTTTGAATCGTATCTTGTACATCAGGACGATTCACAAAATCATTTACCTTTGTAATTGTCTTTTGTGTTGTATCCTTGATAACATTTGTAAGTTCTTTTGTCTTAGGTACGATATAATCCTTCGCTTGTTGATACGCATCACTAGCCTTATTTGATACATCCTTTACTTTAGGATCTTGCTTGAGTTCATCAAGCTTAATCATTGCTGTATCATAAGCCTTTGTTGCATTCTTCTTGATATAATCTAATGTCTTACGAATATCTTCGTTTTCGTTGAGCTTTTCAGCCTTTTCTTTTACAACAGAAGCAGCTTTCTTAGTCTTATCTACAACTTCTTCTTTCACCGTTTGAAGAGTTTTAACAGTTGTATCCTTCATCTGCTGTAATGTTTCTGCATGAGGCGCAATAAAATCAGGAATCTTGAACTGTTCATCTTCCTTTTCAGAAGTCTCTTCAGTTGTAGCCTTTCCTTCTTCTTCCGTACTTAGTTCTTGAATTTTACGTTTGAGATCCTCAACTGTCTTTTGAATTGATTCAATAGGCTCAGTGCTGTCATCAAACTCGTTGAATGTAGATTTTTCATCTTTCTTTAATTCATCAGCCATTTGTAGTCTCCTTTTCAACTTCCTGAACTTGTACAGGAAGATCTTCCTCTGGATTTACACCAGTCTTAATTGTTTGTTTTAGTGAATCTAATTTATCATTAGCAAAATCTGTTACTTTACCAATTGCAGCAGAAGTCTTATCATGAACCTTATCAAAAGTTTTACTGTATTTAGCAACAGTATCTAATGGGGCTTGAACCTTCTCGATACTCTTATCCACTAAACGTAGCGTAGGATCTAAACCTTCGATTGTTTTCCTTAAAGCGTCGATAGTCTGCCACAGCTTTCGTAGTAAAATACACAAAAATACTAACGCTACTGCTCCTATGATTGGTAATAGTTGTGTACATACGATTTGTAAATCTTGTATCAATTGATCCATATGATTACCTCTTTCCACCATTATAGACATTTATGAAAAAGTTTTCAATCATAGAATGCGCTTTCTAAAAAATACTAAAAATCGGATATTCCTATTTTTAGTACGTTTTTTGAAATATTTGATGTAATTATCTACATAAAATTAGATCCATTATTTGCGTAACTTTAGTAGTACTAAAATTACAACTATGAAAGGAATTACAAGAATCAAAAGTTCTGCTTTATTTTTGAATATCGTAGTTTTATCTGGATGATATTTGCGATATAACACATAGCAAATAATAGAGCCCAACAACAATCCTAATGAAGCAATTAATCCAATCACCGCAAAAATACCTTCTGCCTTCTGCGCAAAAGTCGCAATAATATAAGATACTAAAATACAGATATATCCTGCATACTCAAAAACTTTATATCTCATAGTTGGTCTCCTAATCATTTCAACAAAGGATTTATTTGTATCTAAATCCATATACCTCATTACGAAAAATGAACCTCTTAATCTGTTTTCCATATTATGAGGTTCAATTCAATAAAATTATTCTTTATCTTTGTTCACAATGTTTTTGATACCATCAACAGTACCTTCAACGGCATCTTTTACATTATTAGCAAATGCATTTACCTTTTCTGCTACATCATCTTTATTTTCGTTAATAATATTCTTAACACCATTTACTGTTCCTTCAACAGCATCCTTAACACCTTCTGCTACTTCTTTTGCTTTTGAAGTTACTTTCTCAGCTAATCCTTCATGTTCAATTTTCTTATCTCCAGTTAATTTTCCAACTTCTTCTTTAACTGCACCCTTCAACTGATCAATCTTTTCATTTACTGACATATTATGTCCTCCTTTTATTGACTATCAGATTCGAAAACGATATTGAGATATTATAGAAACAACTTGTGAATCCAAGTAATTAAAATAGTAATTTAATGAAATATACTATCTGTAGTTGAAATAAATCACTCTGTTTGATTATCTCAATATACCTTCGATACAATTATTATACCATGTTATCGCCATATACCAAAACCAACGCTCCCTAGCAAATCCTGATGGAGTGTTTCTTACTAAATATAGAATTGATAACAATCATCTAAATAAACCAAAAAACCGATTGAATTTTCTCCAATCGGTTAAATGTTATTTCACTAATTTTGGTCCAATCTCTGTGACATTACCTGCACCCATAGTAATACATAGGTCGCCCTCTTCTAGATGGCTACGCAGATAGTCTTCGATTTCTTCAAATGTAGGTAAATAGAAAGATTTCACCTTTGTTTGATCCATCAGCTTAGAGATATCTTCTGCACTTACACCAGTCGTATTAATCTCACGAGCTGCATAAATTTCCGCAAGAATGACAATATCTGCGTTTTCTAGAGCTTTAGCAAACTCCGGTAGTAACGCTATTGTGCGTGTATAGGTATGTGGTTGAAAGATAACATACAGTTTCTTATGTGGATAGTGCTGTGCTGCATTTAAAGTTGCTTCAATCTCCTGTGGGTGATGTGCATAGTCATCGATAACAGTTGCACCATTGCACTTACCTTTATACTGGAAACGACGATCAACACCACTATAGCTAACAAGACCTTGCTTGATTGCTTCAAAGTTGATACCAAGACTATACGCAGTCGCAATTGCTGCTAATGCATTATCTACGTTATGCTTGCCTGGAACAAGTAGTTGTACATCTCCCAGTTTTTCTTCCTTGTAATATACCTCAAAGCCAGGATTACCTAATGCATCATAAACAATGTTTCTTGCATGCATATCCCCATCTTCACCAAAGCTGATAACAGTACCCTTAAAATCACCAATAATATACTCTTTATTATGAATACTGTGGTTAATTACAAGTGTACCACCTTCCTTGATACCAGACGCAAACTTTCTAAAGGATAAGCGAATATCATCTATA
>CALHUY010000089.1 GCA_938039295.1 uncultured Solobacterium sp. | reverse complement strand
GATATCGAAGATATCGAAAAGAAATTAAACGCATAATGAAAGACCTCACTTCAAACGAAGTGAGGTTTCAAATAGATAGAGGAAATGAGGATGTTGAAGAATATCGCTAGAGAACATTATACAGAAGCGATGCGTATGGCTTGGCCAGCTGTGCTGGAAAGTGTTTTTGTGTCTCTTGCAGGTATTATTGATACACTTATGGTTTCCTCTATGGGTACATATGCGGTAGCGGCTACGGGGTTGATTCTACAACCGAAGTATCTCAGTCTTAGTTTCTTCTTTGCGATTAACGTCGCTGTATCTGCCTTAGTTGCACGAAGACTTGGACAGAATAATCGACGAAACGCAAATCAGGTATTAGTGACATCAGTAGCGGTCGTTATACTGTTATGTATTGCGTTAACTGTTATAACAGTGATTTTTGCCGATCCGTTAATTGTGATATGTGGTTCCAATGTGGATACGCATGAGGGTGCAGTGATTTATTTTAGGGTGATACAGATCGGAATGATATTCAATGTATTATCACTAGTGATTAACGCTGCACAACGTGGTGCAGGTAACACAAAGATTGCGATGGTCACAAATGTTACATCATCCATCGTGAATATCATCTTCAACTATCTATTGATTGGAGGTAACTTTGGCTTTCCAAAATGGGGATTATTTGGTGCGGCGTTTGCGACGGTACTAGGTACTGTATTTGCGTGTGGTATGAGTATACAATCATTATTTAAAAAAGATAGTTATGTTTCGATACCATATATTCTTGAAGAGAAGATTAAACCGGATTTTGGGACATTTAATGCGATTCAAAAGTTGGGTGCGAATATTCTGTTTGAAAACTGGGCTATGCGTGTTGGTTTTATGACAACTGCTATACTTGCGGCAAAGCTAGGTACCGATCAGTTTGCGGCATATCAGGTTGGAATGAACATCTTGTCGTTGGGCTTTGCGTTTGGGGATGGTATGCAAGTAGCGGCTGTATCGTTAATTGGAAAGAGTCTTGGACAACAGAAACTAGACTTAGCAAAGACCTATGGACATGCATGCCAATTCATTGGTGTAGTGATATCGGTTGTATTTGCAATAGTTTTATTAGTAGGTGGAAGAACACTAAATCAGTTCTTCTTTGCGGATGAATCCGTAATTGAAATGGGTGTTATGATTGCTCGGTTTGTAGCAGTTATTGTATTATTTCAAATATCACAAATTATTTATGGTGGGTGCTTAAGAGGCGCTGGTGATGTAAAATATACATTGGTTGTGGCATTGATCAGTGTCACAATTATCCGACCAATTTTAACTTGGGTATTGACCTCTGTATTCTCGCTCGGTTTAGTAGGTATTTGGTTAGGTGTATTATCAGATCAGTTGACAAGGTTTACATTATTACGAATTCGTTTCCATCAAGGAAAATGGGTGGAGTATAAGATATAGAAAGGTATTTAAATGGGTAATAAAACAAGAATTCAAAAAATGACGATTCTCAGTATGTTTATTGCGATTGAGCTTATCATGGCCATGACACCAATCGGTTATCTTAGTTTAGGTGCAATTTCCATTACAACAATGCATATACCTGTTATCTTTGCAGGTATCTTACTTGGACCAACTGATGGTGCAATCTTGGGCTTTGTTTTTGGAATGACGAGCTTTTTAAAGGCAACCTTTGCGCCAACGATAACAAGTTTCTGCTTTTCACCATTCTATTCCGTTGGTGATATTCATGGAAATTTCTGGAGTTTACTCATTGCCTTTGGCCCTCGTATTCTACTTGGGTATCTTTCTGGTTTGTTATATACAAAACTAAAGAGAGTTAAGAAGAATACTTTTATCGTAGAATCAATGATTGCAGTTGGTATGACATTATTGCACACACTGATGGTAATGGGAATGATTTGGTTATTCTTTGGGCAAGTTTACGCAAGTGTGACAGGTTTAGCTGTTTCTGCAGTGATTATTACTGTGATTACAAGCAATGGTATTTTGGAAATGATTGTGGCAGGCTTTATCATTCCGATGATGATGCGTATACTGCGTCCAGTATTAGATAAATTAGAGTTAGGAAAATCAGTACATGCATAATGAACAATCATACTATGCACGCATGCGTTCAACGATGAGTGATAAGTTGCGTGCTTTGGAAGGGCAAGTTAAAAAGGGAATGCGTGTATTGGACTTTGGCTCAGGACCAAGTGAAGATGTTTATGCGTATGTACAATATTTTGAAGCGGATTATTATGCGTTAGATAATTCAAGACAAGTACAGATGTTACTGGAAGAAAAGGGAATTCGCTGTATCGACCTTACTTTTTTGAAGAGTACTGATATAAAGTTTGATATTATCTTTATGTCGAGCGTATTTCATGAATTACTATCGTATCTTTCTCGTAATGAAGCAGCTAGCACGATGAATGTGATACTTTCTCATTTGAGTGAACATGGAAAGTTAATTATTCGTGATTGGTGTGCACCTGAAGATGAGTCACTTGCTAGAGTTGAAGTACTTCCAGAAAAGATGAAAGAAGTGAAACATTGGATCAAGGAACTCTCTGAACATGCAATCTTTTTATCCGAAGTTGTTCTGGAGAAAAATACAATTCAAGCAAGTGTAGATGATTTATACAACATCTTATTACACGTAACTTGGGGTCAACAGTCTATCTTACGAGAAAGTAATGAATCCTATTTGGTTAATCATGCATCAATCAAACAGTTTATTCTCAATGGGAATCAAAATATTAAGCTAGTTAGCCAGCGTGCATATTATCAATCGGATTATACAAATTATTTATCAAACTATTTTAAGGATGTAGAGACATTTGTAAAACAATATCATATTTGTACAAAACAGGTTACCGTTCTCCAGAAGGTATGAGCATATATTTTGCAAAGTTTCATGAGTGATGGTACGTTATAGGCATCAGTTAGTTATAACTTACAGAAGGAGAAATATAAAATGAAAATCGTTTTTGTGACAAGAATGGGAAATACAGATGAATTAGTAAGACAGAAGCTAGGCTATACAGATGCGATGCTAATCGTTGATGGTAGCGAAAAGGTCGATGAAGACTATGTGCTCTTTACATATACAGATGGTTATGGTGAAGTTCCAGGTGTAGTTGAAAGCTTCCTAGAAAACAATAAGGCTGGTTTAAAGGGTGTTGTTGCGACTGGTTCTATGGCTCGTCATGCGGATACATTCGCATTGGCTGGTGATAAGATTGTTAAGGACTTTGGTGGTGTATTAATCGCTAAGGTTGACGTTCAGGGAACGGAAGAAGACCACGCTAAGATTAAGTCTGCAATTGCGGCTTTATAGCGAAAAGAAAACATCGGTACGCCGATGTTTTATAGTTTATAGAGTCTTACAACAGTTTCATCATCGATACCTTCGATGGAAACATCAATGAGTTCATCACGAGAGGTTGGTACATTCTTGCCAACGAAGTCAGGTCGTATTGGTAATTCACGATGACCACGATCAATCAGTACTGCAAGCTGTATAGCTTTTGGACGACCATGCGAGAATACTGCATCAATCGCAGCTCGAATCGTTCTACCAGTGTAGATAACATCATCTACGAGTATTACTACATAATCTTGAATGTTCTCTGGCAAACTGATATCAGTTGTCTTTGGAGTTTCACTAAGTTCTGTAAGATCATCTCGATATAAAGAGATATCTACCTCTCCAACAGGAAGTTCAACATTTGTGTACTTCTTGATATTTTCAGCTAGTTTCTTCGCTAGTGGAATGCCACGGCGTTTGATACCAACCAAACATACATTTGGAGATGAACTATCTCGTTCGATAATCTCATGAGCGATACGTGTTAATGAGCGTTCAATTTGTGCTTGATCCATGAGTTCTGTAATCAGTTCCATATCATACCTCGCAACCTCATTATACAAAAAATTAGATAGAAAGTGATAGGTAATCCTATGAATGAGAAGATTAGAAAGACTATATTAGAAACGGAATATAACAAACCTTCAAAAGAAGAATTAAAAGAGAAGTTAACAGAGTTACAATACGAAGTAACACAGAATGCGAAGACAGAACGTCCTTATCAAAATGAATATGACGATTTATTTCAGAAGGGTATCTATGTGGATATTGTTTCAGGAGAGCCATTGTTCTTGTCCACAGATAAGTACAATTCTGGCTGTGGATGGCCAGCATTTTCTAAGCCAATTATTCCAGATGTGATTACTGAGAAGGTTGATTTACAGTTTGGTATGATACGAACGGAAGTGCGTAGCCGTTTTGCGGATAGTCATCTAGGACATGTATTCAATGATGGGCCAAAAGACAAAGGTGGTTTACGTTACTGTATCAATAGTTCTTCCTTACGCTTTATTCCGGTTGAAAAGATGGAAGCGGAAGGCTATGGCAGTTATATTGAACTATTAGATAAATAATGAAAAGTAAAAGGGAATTTGCATTTATCAAATTCCCTTTTAAGTTCTTTGGTTATTGAAATGTAGATAATTTTTGTTTCTTGAAAATCCAAAGTAGCATAGCTGCAATCATAGAGAATCCAAATAGTGTAGTGTACATCGGAATACTTGTTGTATCAGCGGTTTTAACACTTGCTTTGGCAATGACAGTGACAGTCGCTACTTGTGTAGCACTTAGACCTTCGTTATCTATCACCTTATATGTAATGGAATAGGTACCGAGTACATCTTTGTTGAAGCCACCGTCGTTGATAATTTGTACGCGATTTAGGATATTTCCATCTTCGTAGTCATCTGCGGAAACGACTAGTGTCATAAGGTCAAGATTATCACCTTGGTAAATTATTGTGTTCTTTACTTCTAACACCGGTGCTTGGTTGACTGCTGTATAGATTGCATAAACTGTTATATCGTTATTTACAGTTGTACTACCAGTAAATGCAGTACCTGTACCATCGGCTGCTGTATTCCATTCTTTAAATACGAAGAATCCAGTTCTACTTGGATCTAAAGGCATTGATTGATTTGTTAGTACATCTGCATCAATGGATTTACCTGGTTCTACATTAACAACTGCATGGGTTGTACTATCATTCATAAATGTAACTTTGTTTTGGTTGACTCTGAGTGAGTATGTAATGAGTTCTGGTTTATTTGCGTCGCCTCCATCATCTTTACCACTAGCGAGTTGTCTTCCGGCAAATACGATTGTATTACGATCGATATGATGTCGATTATCGTTTTCTGTTGCGGTGGCGTCTTGATTTAGAATTGCGTTATTGTCGGTTGTATGAATCAGTTCATATGCACCATAAACATATCCTGTTACAGTACTATTTTGATTAGGTTCAATATCTGCAGTTACCTTGAGACCATCGATGCTTAGTTTCACGGAATTTACTAGACGTATCTTTGCGTATACATCTTTTAACATCTCGTAATTTGTAGGAGCTTTGAGTCTAGCTTTTACAACGATTCTTCTGCCATCATTTTCTTTCGTAACGGATAGCGTTAGACCATCAATACCAGTTAGTGTATAAGTGGTTGAATCAAGAGATTCTAGTCCCTTTGGCAAATCCATTACGAATACCAGTTCACCATCTGATTGTGTAATTGCAGTCTCAGGCATATTATCCTTCATCATATAATACGCAGGGAATTCGGAGTTTAGAATACTGATAAATTGGGTAAGTAATGTCTTCTTTAAAAGGGATACATCTACATCAAAATCCAAATTTACTGTATCACCAATCATATGTTCAATGACAGCTGTGCTAGATAATCCTCTTTCTCGTATATCTGCACGTGCATTATAGTCGGTGATTCCCTCATTTAATAATTCTGTTGCGTAATTAAAGTTATATGGATTCCACTGTTTTCCACCAGGCCAACGATTAAGAGTAGGATCAGTAGGTTGTCTATGTGGGAGATCTTTCGCGTATGTTCCAAACCATTGATTAATCACATCAAGCTCATCAGAATCTACTTGTGGACTGCTTGAAAATCCGGTACTTGGGAAAAATGGAACTAATTCATCGTAGTTCAGTCTGTTATACCAACTTAAACGACTGCTTGTAAAGTAGTCATTTAGATATGTAGGAACTACCCCCTTATAGTTATCATTTTGGAACCAATTTAACTCAGCCCAGTAATTATCTTTAGTGTATTCTTTATAATCATCAGGCATTTCTTCTGCATGTACTGCGACATGCAAGAAAGGAATTAGCATCATTAAACACAGTACGGACACAAAAAGTTTTTTAAAGAATTTCATTTTTCTTCCTCCTTATAAAATAAACAACAAAATTATATGGTTGATATTTTCAAGATAGAAAATATCATTGTTGAATAAGTCATCATTTATTTGGAATAAATGAGCAGAAGTAATTAGACAAAGTGTCTAATGTGTTACATATACTATACTCCTATTTTTTACAGTGTACAAAGCATTTTTGTAAATAGAAAAAAATACCTGTAACACATTGTAAAGTGCAACAGGTATTTAGAATGTAATTTATTTTATGCGATGGAAGCTGCGTAGATTTTAGCGATGGCTGCTTTTACAGTTGCGTCAAATTCTTCGTCTGTCTGTTGGTAGCGTAAATCTTGTGCAAATGCACGTGAGAAGGACGCAATCATACCATGGTTCAGTGATAGTAGGTGACATGCCTCATCTTGTGAATATCCACCAGATAATGCAACAACACGTACAACATGTGGATCTTTCATTAAATCCGCATATAAGTTATTCACAGTTGGAATTGTTAACTTAAACATCACTTTTACATCGGAATCTAGTTTTGCTAGATGTTCGTTGATGACTTCTAACATAAAGGCTTCGGACTCAGCTTTATGTGGGTTATGAATATCGACTTCTGGTTCAATGATTGCGACTGCACCAGCATGCCATACCTGTAGAGCAATATCAAACTGTTGGTCGATGACATCGCGTATACCTTGTTCATCGTAGTCGTAGATTACAGAGCGTTCTTTCGTTCCAAAGATATGACGATCTTCGACTGCATGTTTGAGTGTTTCCGCAAGATTTGGGATAGGCTTCATCAGCTTGACGTGATTCTTTTCTTCCGCCAAACCTTTATCGATTTTCAAGATTGGAACGATTCCTTTCTCTTGCCATAAATAGTCAGCAGTATACTTGCCATCAATCATACGGTCCATTGTATTCTCGAATAGAATTGCGGCTAAGATACCGTCTTTGTTGAAGGATGGTGTTTTGATGATACGTGTGCGCATTTGATGTACACAATCAAACATCTCCTCATCATTTGAATACGCTGTCTCATCAAGGCCATATGCACGTAAGGCTTTTGGTGTTGATCCACCAGATTGGTCTAAGGCAGCAATAAATCCTAAATCTGAATGCATTCGTTCTAGTTGTTGTTGATTCATTATCTTACCTCCTAGTTAGTTATAACTAATGTTACATATATTATAATCCTTTTCACGAATCAGTTCAAAATATGTGAATGCAGTGTGAATCGTGTGAAATTTGATAAAAATGATATTTTTTTAGGTAGAAAATAGTGTAATTTTATAAATCTGCACTATAATATTGAATGTTATTTTGTATGAATGGAAAGATATTTATTTATGAATTTATCGTATAACGCTTTAGGTTATTTAGTTATATTTCTGCCGATTACGATGTTGTTATATCAGATAGTAAAACAGAACTATCGTTGGATGGTACTGTTAGTTGCGAATCTGGTATTCTTCGGAGTATGGTCACAGTGGTTGGTGCTGTATTGTTTGGTAACAACACTTATTACCTTTTTCATCGGCAAGAAATTAGGTGAAATGAAAAAGGCACCGGAAGGTGTAGATAAAAAAGTATTTAAGAAACAGAAGAGTCGTATTTTGACAGCTGGTATCTTGTTGAATCTTGCGGTACTTTTGGCTTTAAAGTATACAAACTTCTTTGCGACAGGTATCTTTGCGGTATTACAGCAGTCATTTACGCCGTTGAAGATTTTGGTACCTATTGGTATTAGTTACTATACATTACAGCTTATTTCGTATCTTGCGGATATCAATAGTGGAAAGATTGAACCAGTGCAGTGCTACGCAAAACTGTTATTGTTTGCGACGTTCTTTCCTACACTTGTGGAAGGTCCGATTGCACGATTTAGTGAAATTGGCGAGAAATTAACGGAAGGTCAGCCAATTAGCCAAGAGAATATGATTATTGGTTTTGAACGTATTCTTTGGGGTATGTTCAAGAAGGTTGCGATTGCGGACCATATGGCTCCCGTAGTAAATGCAATCTTCTCCAGGTATGAATCTATGGGTGGACTTGTATTAGTTGGGGCAATCTTCTGTACGATTCAGTTATATATGGACTTTGCTGGATCGATTGATATTGCGATTGGTAGTGCAAGAATCTTTGGTATCGTATTACCGGAGAATTTCACACAACCATTCTTTGCAAAGAATGCGTCCGACTTCTGGCATCGTTGGCATATTACATTAGGTACATTCTTTAGAGATTATATTTTCTATCCAGTATCACTTTCCAAACCTGTCATGAAGCTAACCAAGTGGTGTAAACAACATTTAGGCAAGACGGTCGCAAAGTATATTGGACCTGCGATTGCTTTATTTTGTGTATGGATATCAAATGGTTTGTGGCATGGTCCACAGTGGAATTACATTCTGTATGGTATTTACTACTTCATCTTGATATTTGCTGAATTATTTATGGAGAAACCAACAGAGAACTTCTGTAAGAAATTTCATATCAACCAAAATGGATTTGGTTACCGTATCTTCCGTTTTGTGAAGCTAATGTTAATTGTATGCTTTGGTGAGATGGTATTTGCGGCTTCTTCTAGAGGACAGATTATCACGATGATACAATCCTTATTCACACGCTTTGATTGGGCAGACGCGTGGTCAACAATTCCATATCTTGGTATGGATGCTTGGGATTACATTACCGTCGGAATTGCATTTGTGATTGTGGTGATTGTAGATGTCTTAAAAGAGATTGGTTATCCAATTCGTAAAGTATTTGAAGCTAAACCACTTGTTATACGATGGAGTATTCTATATCTTGTGATATTCTATATTATATTCTTCGGTGCGTATGGACCGGGATATGATATTATCAAAATGATGTACGCTGGATTCTAGCGTCAAAAGGAGAAAAGTAATGGAAGAACTATTAGAAATTTTAAACGACATTAAAGATGATGCAGATTTTGAAAACTGCACAACATTAATCGATGATGCAGTATTAGATTCATTTGATATCTTATCAATTATCAGTGCTTTGAATGATCACTATGATATTCAGATTCCAGCATCTGATATTGTACCAGCAAACTTCAACAGCGCTGCTGCGTTACTTGCGATGGTACAAAGACTACAAGCTGAATAAGCTTATATTAAGTTTTTAGTAAGGAGTATGTATGAAGAAAGCATTAAAACCAGTTGCCTTTCTATTGGTTTTGGTATGTTTACTGATCGGTACATCATATCTTGTTGCACCAAAGGGATATGAAAATGTATATGACATTCAGCTGGTAAATCGAAAAATAAATGCAGTGAGCCAAGAAAAAGAGAATACACTGGATGTCTTGTTTACAGGTGACAGTGAGGCCAGTAATACATTCTCTCCGTTCCAGTATTGGAAAGAACAAGGTATCGCTTCCTATAATCTAGGTGGTAGTGCACAGCGTTTAAATGACTGCTATGCCGTTCTAGAAGAAGTATTAAAACACCAAAAACCAAAAATTTTAGTGTTAGAGCCAAATACTTTATTCCGCAAGAATGCGGTTTATAACAAGGAAGATTCAGTATTGATGATGGCAGAACAGATATTCCCTGTACTACATCATCACAATATCTATAAGACAATTAACCTAGGTGTTAATTTGCTTGGCGCAACTAAGGAAAACGCATATGCGGACCAATGTAAGGGTTACTATGCACGTGTCAAGATCCGACCATATCAGGGCTCCGATCAGTATATGAAGATAAATAAACGTGAAACAGCAATCTATCCTGAGACGATGGAGTACTTTGAGAAGATTGTAAAGTTATGTAAAGAGAATCATGTTGAACTGGTTATGGTGAGTTCGCCATCTCCAAAGAACTGGAGTGATGAGCGACATGATGTGATTCAAGCGCTTTGTGATAGCTATGGTATTACGTATTATGATTTAAATAAGTTAGATAATGTACTTGCGCTCGACTGGACGACAGATACATTAGACCGTGGAGACCATTTGAATATGAATGGTTCTAAGAAGGTCAATGCTTATTTTGGTAAGATTTTAAAAGAAAAGTATCACATACCTGATCATCGTGGAGAAGCGGATTACGCTATCTGGGATCAGCAGGAAGCTGAGCTAAAGTTATATTAAAAGAAGGTTCTCATAATATCGAGAACCTTCTTTTGATTAATGATATGAATATGCGTTTGAATTAGCATTTGCGGTACCTGTTAGATTTACTGGATAACGATAGTACGCTACAACCGCAATATCATCTGGGACATTCGCATTCATATATGCGGCGGAATCATTTGGTAGATTGATACAACCATGAGATCCTGCATAAGTATAACGGTCACCACCGAACCATGGTTGCCATGGGGCATCATGGAAGCCGATGTTATATGCAAATACAATGAAGTAGTTTACCGGTGAATCATATTCAGATCCATCGTAATCAGTACCTTTTAAGTGTGTGTTTGTGACTCGGTACTTAATACGGAAGACACCATCTGGAGAACCACTACCCATATTGATATTTCCAGATACGATAGGTGATGAGAATACACGTTCACCATGTAATACGTAGTACATGACTTGGTTTGTGTAATCGATTTCAACATAAGTATCACCGATATCATTTTCTAAAGTACCTTGTGCTGTTTGTGACCACATTGGTTGTCTTTCGACCATCATGCCAGATTCAAGATCTGACTTTAACTGTGTAAACTCAGAATCCTTATCTAGAATATAACCGTAGTCACCCCCACCGATTTGAATATCATCGCCAGCTTGTGTTCTAAATGTACGAACTTTACCGTAGGTATTAAAGTTTGTGGCTAGTTCTTCTACATATGCTTGTAGCTTAGCATCATCAACGGTCACATCGTATGTATCAGAAATACTTAATACTTTTAGTACAGATGCTTTATCCATAACTTTCTTGGAAGAACCAATTGTGTAAGATACTGTACTCTTTAAGTAACTTTCAATCTTCTTTACAGCATTTGTAATCTGCTCAGATTCAGATGTGATTTCTGGCGCTGTGAAGTTGTCCTTGTTCAGTGTTAATTGGTAGGTTTGGTTATTGATGGCCTTATCAATTTCCTTTTGTACTGCAGCTGTATCTGCACCATACTTTGCTTCAATAACTTTGTATGTATCATCGTGAATTGAGATTGTTGCGTTTACAGGATCTTTTGTTAATGATAACAATTCTTCTAATTGTTTTTGGAGCTTTGACTCACTGTATTCTACTTTAATCTCTTTGTGTTCAGGTTGAATCAAAGAGAGTGGCCAAGTAAATACATTCTGTGCTTTGATTTCCTTTTCTACAGATGCCTTTGCGTCACTTGCAAGGCTGAGTGAGATATCTTTACCCTTTACTTCATAAACCTTATCTCCAGGGGCAGTTACTTTAATTTTATAGGTTTTGGTAGAGTTTGTAAGTGTATCAATACTTGAATCTACATCCATAAAACTTACATCTGTATTACCAACTGTTGTGCGGTAGAAGAAATGTTGTTGGAAATAGATAACACCTGCAATATATACGCCGATAGCGATGATACTCACAACTGCTAAGAGTATGAGTAAAACCTTACCGACGCCACCTTTCTTTTTTTGTTGTTTTGATCTGGCAGACATATATTCACCTCGTACGTCTCAATATTCTTCAGAATATACATGACAAGTATAGCATAGATGTATAAAAATATCTCACGTAATACCTATGAAATAGGGGTATAAAACTGATAAAATAGAAGGGATATTATGGAGGAATGATGAAGGCTTTAGTGATATTAATAGTTCTAGTAGGCATATTGTGTTTAATTGGCACAATTGTGTTTGTAATACGTTTTAAAGCATTTGGAAAGAGTATCTTTGAAATGCCAGCTACGCTTGATTGTGATGAATTTACAATTACTGAACAAGGTAGCTATGCGATTTGGTTCAGGATGACATCAGGGATATTTTCCTACCCAAGATTGAATATTGTGATAAACGAAGTGGAAACTGGTAGAGAAATCCCTTTATATCGTACGACGTTCAAAGTAGAAAGAAGCAGCTTTACACAACATTCTAGACAACACTTTTGGTTTGATGCTGAACCGGGTAACTATCTGATGACGATTCAGCGTAGTACAGATACAGAGAATATTCCTTTGATAGATAAGATATTTAGGACGGATGAACAGCCATTAGATGGTTGTGACGTATTTATTACAAAGAGAATAAATCCTACTTTGATAGTAGCTGGAATTGTTGTTTCAATTGTTGCTGTGAATGCAATTATGTTTGCTATATTCCTACTTGCAGGACGATTCTAAGCAACAAAGCAACTGTGTAGTATAATAAACGAAGAACATTGAAGGAAAAGAGGCTATTTATGAAGGAAAAAATCTATCCATTGTTATTTGGTGGTGATATAAACGTATACTCTGTTGCAAGAGCGTTCCATGAGGCGTATGGATTACGTTCTACATGTTTTGGTAAATATTTATCTGGACCTGCTTATCGCAGTTCTATTATTGATTACCATGCATGTGAAAATAATGAAGATGCAGATGCGTATGTAAAGAATGTTGTGACTTTCGCAAACAGTCACCAAGATGGAAAAGTACTTGTCATAGGTTGTGGTGATGCATACGTAAAGTTAGCTGCTGAAAACAAGCACTTATTTCCAAAGAATTGTATCGTAGCAGGGATTGACGCAGAACTTTTAAATATCCTTATCAACAAAGAAAAATTCTATGAGATGTGCGATAAATATGGTTTAGACCATCCAGCAACTTTTATCTATCACAAAGAGATGGGACATGATTTTACATTACCATTTACAGCACCATTTATCTGTAAACCTTCAAATTCCGTTACCTATTGGGAACATCCATTTGAAGGCAATGATAAGGTATTTATCTTACAGACGATGGAAGAATTATACGATGTGCTAGATCGTTGTTATGCGGCTGGATATCCAGATACAATGATCATTCAAGATTGTATCCCTGGAGATGACTCCTATATGCGTGTATTAACAAACTATTCTGATAAGAATGGACAGGTTAAGATGATGTGCCTTGGCCATGTCTTACTTGAGGAACATACACCTCATGGATTAGGGAATCATGCGGTTATCATGACAGAGAAAAATGAAGAAATCTGTATGAAGCTAAAGAAGTTCTTAGAAGATATCCACTATGTTGGATTCTCTAACTTTGATATGAAATATGATGAACGTGATGGCAAGTTAAAACTATTTGAGATTAACTGCCGTCAAGGTAGAAGTAACTACTATGTCACAGGTGCGGGCTTTAATATCGCTCGCTATCTAGTGGAAGATTACATTGAAGGTAATGAACTTCTACTTGAAATCTGTGAGAATGAAAGCTTATGGCAGGTTGTACCATCTGATGTCGCAAGAGACTTTATCGTCTCAACATATCACGATAAGATGAAACAACTAGAAAAAGCTGGTAAGATGACAAACTCTCTTGTATATAAGGGGGAAAAGAATCTCTTCCATCGCTTATGGGTTTGGTATAACTTAAAGAGACAAAGAAAGAATTACGAGACATACGCAGTAAAGAAATCATAGAGGTGTCATGTATGGAACAGACAAAAGATAAATTAGGTATCTTAGGTGGAATGGGTCCACAGGCAACACAAATTTTATATCAGTGGATTCTAGATCGTACTGATGCATCATGCGACCAAGACCATATTCCAACTATGATACTATCGGACACAAAGATGCCAGACCGTACAACTGCAATTCTATCTGGTAATGAGAATGTTGTATATGAACGCATGTTACATGATTGTCATTTGTTAGAGAATTGTGGTAGCTGCTGTATTGCGATTCCATGTAATACATCGCACTACTTCGCAGATCGCTTGCAGAAGGAAATCTCTATTCCAATTATTCATATGCCACGAGAAACGGTAAAACGATTGGCACAAACAAATCATAAGAAGGTAGCGATTCTTGCGACTGATGGCACAATTAAGACAGGCGTATATCATCGTGAAATTGAAGCGGCTGGTATGCAAGCATGGCAGCCAGACGCTGAGACACAAAAGAAGGTTATGTCCTTGATCTACGATGAAATTAAACGTGGTGAAAAGGGAAATCGTCATAGTTTTGCGGCTATCGATAGAGCAGTAAGAGATGCTGGTTGTGATTGTGCAATTCTTGGCTGTACAGAATTATCCGTATATCGTGAATATCATGGACTACCTTCATTCTATATTGATGCGATGGAGGTTTTAGCAGAGGAATGCATTCGCTTCTTTGACCGTGAACCACTACATGTATAGGAGGTTTAGATGAAGAAATACTTATTAAAAGACTATATATCACTTTTACAAGAAAAAAATGTATTAGGTGATGTTAACTTATCCGATACATGCATGAATACTGTTGTGGAACTTGTATCCTGTGATTCGCAGCAGGTTGTTAGTAATACATTATTCTTGTGCAAAGGCGTGCATTTTAAAGCGCAGTACTTACAAGATGCGGTTAATAAGGGCGCCTTTGCATATTTAAGTGAAGTAGAATATCCTGAAGTAAATATTCCATGGATTCCACTAACAAACGTACGTTATGCAATGGCAAACCTTGCGACGATGTATTACAACGATCCATGGAAAGAACTGAATATCATTGGACTAACTGGCACAAAAGGAAAATCCACAACGACATATTATGTAAAGACAATCTTAGATACATATCTTAAACGTGTTGAGAAACAAGAAAGTGCAGTGATTTCTTCGATTGGCACTTATGATGGTGTTGAGCGTTTTGAATCACACCTAACAACACCAGAGCCACTCGACTTAGAAAGACACTTCAGAAATGCAGTTGAGTCGAATATTGACTTTGTTACGATGGAAGTATCTTCACAAGCATTGAAGTATGACCGTGTATTAGGGGTAAACTTCTCAGTAGCTGCGTTTTTAAACATTGGTTATGATCATGTATCTTCTGTAGAGCATCCTACATGGGAAGATTACTTTGCGTCTAAGTTACGTATCTTTGAGCAGTGCACATATGGTCTAGTGAATTTAGATTCTGAGCATTGTGAAGAAATTCTAGAAGCTGCGAAAGCTAGCAAGAAAGTAATTACGTTCTCGGAAACAAATGAAGATGCCGATTTCTATGGCTACAATGTTCATAAAGTCGGAAATGATATTGTCTTCAATGTTCGTGGAAGTGACTTTGATGAAGAATTTAAACTATCGATGCCAGGATTATTTAACGTATCAAATGCACTATGTGCAATTGCAATAGCACGTTTGTATGATATTCCTGTGAGTGATATTCAAGCAGGACTCTATCAAGCAAAGGTTCCTGGACGCATGGAAATCTATACATCAAACGACCAAAAGATAGCTGCAATTGTAGACTACGCACATAACCAGTTATCCTTTCAGAAATTGTTTGAATCTGTACGAAACGAATATCCTGGATATCGTGTAACGATTATCTTTGGCTGCCCTGGTAAGAAGGCACAAGATCGCCGTCATGACCTTGGAGAAATTGCAGGTAAGTACGCTGACTACATCTACTTAACCGAAGAAGATGCTGGGGAAGAAGATCCACTGGCAATTGCCCAGGAAATTGCAATAGCAGTTGAAAAAGAAAAGACACCATATGAAATTATTATTGACCGTGAACAAGCCATTGCACGAGCAGTGGAAGACGCCGCAAATGCGCAAGGTAATACAGTTATCCTGATTACAGGTAAGGGTGCAGAAACACGTCAAAAACGTGGCACAGATTATATTCCGGTCATGTCGGATGTCGAGTGTGTTCATTTAGAGTTAAAGAAGTATAACGAGAAATAAAACAAAAGCATCTTCCATGTGCAAATGCATACAAAGGGAGATGCTTTTAATCTAATAGTGCCGACAACAGGAATTGAACCTGCGACCTACGCGTTACGAGTGCGTTGCTCTACCAACTGAGCTATGTCGGCGACGTAATTATTATACGTAATATCAATACTGAATTCAAATCATATTGTGCAGAAATATGATACAGTAGAATACAGAAAAACGTGAGGTATATTATGAAATTTACGAAGTTAATGTTAACAATGTTATTGGTTTTGGCGGGTTGTGGTAAGGCAACACCTGAAGCACAAGCAAAAAAGACAGCAGAAATATTTATCAATGCATTAGATGCTGGAGATATAGCAAAAGCAAAGGAACAATCTAGCGAAGAAGTTCAGAAGATGTGTGATGCGATTGAATCATCATTTAAGACACCAGCTGGTTTTTCAACATCAGCAGACTTATCTGATGATGCGAAGAAAAAGCTAGCTGAAATTGAGAAGGAAATTAGAACTTCATCTTTTGAAAACCCACAGATCAAAGAAGTAAAAGAAGTAAATGAAAGAAAGTATGAAGTAATCTTCTCGATGGACTACCTGAATACAACAGAAATTAGAAAATATTTTACAGGTGAAGAATACAAGGCACTGATTGCAACGCTATCCGTTGAAGCGACACAAATTCAAAATAAAGACGGTAAAGAAGCTGCTACAAAGTATATGATGGAGAAACTTGTAGAGAATATTTATTCCGTATATACAGAAAATTTCAAAAACAAGGAATATACCAATGAGGATTCTGTCATTACACTTGAACAACAAGACGATGGTAAGTGGTTTGTGACAGATATCAAAGGTACAAACCAAAATAAGTAGTACTAGAGGAAAATCAAATGTCAAAGAAGAAAATTGCATATATTGGTGCAGGACCTGCAACCCTATATAGTATTCAAACACTTTTAAAACTTGGCGAATATGATGTTGAAGTATTTGATATGAATGATCGTGCAGGTGGTGCTTGTTATACGGGTATCCCACAGTTTCGCTTCAATACAAGCTTTATTGATAAGTTAATGGATGAACTTACAGCTGCGGGTGTTCAGTTTCACTTTCAAACTACAATAGGAAAAGATATTCTATTCAGTGATTTACAAAAGAAGTTTGACCGTATTGTAGTCGCTATTGGTGCCCAAGTAGAAAATATGTTTGGTCTTGAAGCAAAAGGTGGCTGTGTTGCAGGCTTAACTTTACTGCATGATTTAAACATTAAGCACATGCATGATTTCTACAAAGAGAACTACCAACACGCCGTTGTATGGGGTGGTGGTAATGTTGCGATGGATTGTTCAAGAAGTCTTGTACGTATCATGGATGATGTAAAAATCATCTATCGCCGTAGCGAAGCAGAGATGCCAGCACACAAGGGCGAAATCAAAGATGCACGCAATGAAGGAGTTACATTCCATTTCTTAGAAAATATTAAAGAAGTATTGCGTGATGAGACGGGAAAAGTAACTGGTGTGAAGGTTATTACAATGGAACTTGGTGAACCAGATGAAAGTGGAAGAAGATCAACGCACGAAGTGGCAGGTAGTGAACATATTATTCCATGTGACCTTGTCGTTGCGGCAATTGGACAAAAAGTAGACTTTAGTGTTCTGGATGAAAAATTGAATTTGACTTCCGGTCAACATCAGAGTACAATAGGAAATGTACTAATAACAGGGGATGCATATTTAGGTCCTCAATCTATCGCAACTGCAATTAAAGACGGGCGAGAAGTTGCGACAGAAGTACATGAATCGTTTAAAGAAACAGAAAGATAGAGGGAAATATATGGATCAATATCGTACAGGAATTAATATGTTGTTTGCGGCCGCAATCCTTAGAGCACTTATATTATGTACACCACTAGGTTGGATAGCGATTATTAGATTGTTCTTAAACATCGCATGTTTAGTAATAGTGATTGGTGGTCTATGGTACTTATACCAAGCAACTGGGGGACAAAAGATAACAAACGGTTTGATTTACACAGTACTTGCGATGGTAGCTTATCGTGTTGTGTTAGGAATCATCCATAGTATTTTAGGTGGTATTATCACACTTGTAATTGTGGTATGTGCTCTATGTTACTTACGTGTATATAAGTACGAAGAAATCCTAAAATTTGTGAAACAATAAGAGTAAAACGTAAATAAAAGCCGAAAGGAAACACGTGAATATCATTTGTGGTGCCTTCGGTATTTTTTTAGAAAAATTAAAGTAATAATGATCTTAAAATTATAAATACTTAAGGATTTCAATGTGTTCAACAATATATAATTGTGAGAAGATTAAATCAGTTTAATTGATATTAACAACAAAATATTATTAATACTATTCATGAAAATATAGGGGGTATTCTTATGAACAAGAAACTATTATCAGGATTATGTGCAGGAATCATGCTTGTAGGTTTGGTAGGTTGTGGACCTAAAGAACCAAAACAGGACACTACAACAAGTACATCTACAAACGAAA
>CALHUY010000088.1 GCA_938039295.1 uncultured Solobacterium sp. | reverse complement strand
TAGTGATATGCATGAAATCTGCTGCTAATAAGAATGAACCAATCAAAGATAAATCATCTCGCTTTAATAATAATTTTAAGATTCCATACAATACCGGTAGCATTAATACGCCAGCGATAGCTCCTGGCAAGCGCCAAGCAAGTGGGTTCATACCAAATAAATGAATGGATAGGGCAATGATATTGGTGCCAAGAAGTGGATGAACACTCGCGTACATATACTGCCTGTTTGCGATTTCCCAAGCATTACGTACGTGATAAATTTCATCAAAGTACGCTTGGTCATAATAGGTAGGGGATATTACTAATTTATCTTGTTCATCAATGAGTAAGCTACCAGGATATGGTCCATCTTTCTGCTTATCTCGCAAGATAGAAACTGGTAAAAATCCAGTATGATCTTCATTACGGAAACCAATTTCCGTTAATGAACTATTGTTGTTGAGATTGATGAGTTTGATATAACGATATTGCCAATTGCCTTGTTCAATCGCGTAAGTATAAATATTTCCCTGGTTTAAACTTGCGATATGTACCCAATCTTTTAGATCATTCGAAGCATAGATTTGAATTTGATTGGTTCCAATCTGGTATGCAGAAGGGTTGGAATTTGTATCACCCTCCCCATAGATTGTATAGATTGCATCAAATTTTTCACTCTTACCAAAGTCAAATGTAATTTGTTGTTTCTCAGCGATAGGTTGCCAAGTAGTAGTTGGAAAACGGGTTGATCCAAGCTTCCAAAACGAAATGATTGCGTAAATTAACATCATTAAAACAAGTGATAAAATACTGCGGTGTTTATCTATTTTAAAGTACTCTAATCGATATAAGAAATAGCCAATTCCAAGTATTATAAATGTGAAACACAATAGAATTAGAAACTCACTATTTGAAAACAATAACAAACTCAACTTTTCCATAACGTATTCTCCGTACCTATTATACTAGAAAAGATTTAACATCATCACTCTTATTGACAGCATGATAGAAAGTGCTAAGATAAACTGTGTTAGCACTATATCTATTAGAGTGCTAAAAGGAGGAATAAACATGTTAAAACCATTACGTGATTATGTAGTCTTAGAAAAAGCAAAAGAAGAAGAGAAAACAAAGAGCGGTATTATTTTGACAGAGCAGCCAAAGGAAGAACCAGGAAAGGGTATTGTTGTGGCTGTAGGACCAGGTAAGATAGAAAATGGAACACTCGTTCCACTTGAATTACAGATTGGTCAAAAGGTTGTATATAAAAAATATTCTGGAACTGAAATCAAAGAGAATCAAAAAGAATATCTATTAATTGAAGCAGAGAATATTCTTGCGATTGTGGAATAAGATAGAAAGAAGGGATTATCATGGCAAAAGAATTAAAATATGGTAAAGATGCACGCCAACTGATGTTGGACGGTGTTAATAAATTAGCAGATGCAGTAAAGGTAACTTTAGGTCCAAAGGGTAGAAATGTTGTATTAGAGAAATCATTTGGTTCACCAGTGATTACAAATGATGGTGTCACAATTGCCAAAGAAGTAGAACTTGAAGATAAGTTTGAAAACATGGGTGCTAAGTTAGTTTACGAAGCAGCTAATAACACAAATGAACTAGCAGGTGATGGTACAACAACTGCAACCATCTTAACCCAATCAATGATTACAGCAGGCCTTAAGGCAGTTGAAAAGGGTGCTAACCCTGTACTCATGCGTGAGGGTATTGAAAAGGCAGCACATGTTGTGGCAGATGCTTTATTAAAGAACTCTCACCAGGTTACAACTAATGACGATGTGAAAAACATCGCAACAATTTCATCAGGTTCTGAAGAAATTGGTAAAATCATTGCGGAAGCGATGGCAAAGGTTGGTAATGATGGTGTTATCAATGTGGATGAGTCACGCTCCTTCGAAACAATCTTAGAGATGACAGAAGGTATGCAGTATGATAAGGGTTACGTTTCTCCTTACATGGTAAGTGATAGAGACAAGATGGAAGTATCCATGGATAGTCCATATATCTTGGTAACAGATCAAAAGATCAATACGATCCAAGAAATCTTACCTGTATTAGAAGAGGTTGTAAAAATCAATAAACCATTACTTCTTATCGCAGATGATTATGACAATGAAGTAATGAGTACATTAATCATCAATAAGTTACGCGGTACATTCAATGTTGTAGCGACAAAGGCACCTGGCTTTGGTGATGACGCAAAGAATCAATTGGCAGATATTGCAGTTCTAACAGGTGCTAACTTCTTTGCGAAAGATTTAAATATGAACTTAGCAGATATGACAATGAATGATTTAGGTTCTGCTAAGAAGGTAGTAGTAAGCAAAGATAAGACAACAATTATCGATGGTGCAGGTGATAGTGCTGAAGTTGCTAAACGTGCTTCTGAAATTAAAGCAACAATCGAAAATGCTAAGTCTGATTATGATAAGAAGAGACTAGCTGAAAGACTAGGTAAACTTACAAATGGTGTTGCCTTAATTAAGGTAGGTGCAACAACAGAAACAGAACTCAAAGAAAAAAAGTTACGTATCGAAGATGCGCTTAACGCAACTAAGGCTGCGGTTGAAGAGGGTGTTGTCACTGGTGGTGGACTTGCCTTAGTACAAGCCTATAAAGATGTACGTAGTACGTTAAAGTCAGATGTAGTGGATGTACAACGTGGTATCAATGTTGTATTAGATGCACTTAAGATGCCAATCATGCAGATAGCTGAAAATGCTGGCTTTGATGGCAATGAAATCTATGAACAACAGTTAGCAGCGAAAGAGAACTATGGTTTCAATGCGAAGACTGGTGAATGGGTTGATATGTATGAAGCAGGTATCATCGATCCAACAAAGGTAACTCGCTCCGCATTATTAAATGCCGCAAGTATTTCTGGCCTCTTTATTACAACAGAGGCAGCGATTGCACAGCTTCCAGAAAAGGAAATTCCAGTACCTCCAGCAATGGGTCAATATTAAAAGATAGCTTAGGCTATCTTTTTTAGGCTTGCAATTTATACAAAGATATCTTATCTTGTAAAAGCATTCAGAATGGAGAATACAATGAACGTTTACGATTGGGATGATACAATTTACCGGGGTGATTCTACAGTAGGTTTTGTGAAATATCTTTGGATACATCGCCCTAAAACTTTAATCAATTTACCACGTACAGTATGGTTTGGACTTTTATATGTGTTACGTATTGTACCAAAGCTTACTTTTAAATCAAATCTATATCGCATGTTTTGCTATGTGGAAGATATGGAAAAAGTAGTAGAAGACTATACGAGTTCTCACTTAGATCATGTAAAGCAGTGGTATAAAGATACACAGAAAGAAGATGATGTAGTTATATCTGCTTCTCCAGAATTTTTAATTCAATCTTTCTGCAAGAAGGTTGGTATTAAAACATGCATGGCCAGTGTAGTAGATATGCACACGGGTGAGTATAGTGGGCTCAATTGTCATGGGGAAGAGAAGGTACGTCGTTATCGTGAAATATTCAACGATACAAAAATCGACAACTTCTACTCCGATTCTTACTCTGATACACCACTTGCAAGAATCGCTACGAATGCATATCTTGTAAAGGGAGATAACTTACTTCCTTGGGATAAGAAATAAACCATATACAATAAAAGAGATATCCGTATAGATATCTCTTATTTTTGTATGTATGCAAGCATGCGTTAAATTATTATTTACTGTTTTGTGCTTGTACAGCTGTTAAGGCTACTACACCAACGATATCTTCCCAAGAACATCCACGGGATAAATCGTTTACTGGCTTTGCGATACCTTGTAACATTGGTCCATACGCTTCAGCCTTAGCTAAACGCTGTACTAACTTGTAACCAACGTTACCACCATCAAGGTTAGGGAAAATTAATACGTTTGCTTGACCTGCTACAGGGGAACCTGGAGCCTTAGTTGCGGCAACTTCTGGAACGATTGCGGCATCTAACTGTAATTCACCATCACATACTAAATCTGGATATTGTTGGTGAGCAATTTCAACTGCATTTACAACCTTATCTACTAATGCATGTTTTGCACTTCCCTTTGTAGAGTGGGAAAGGAAAGCAACCTTTGGTTCAGCTCCTACAAGTGATCTGAATGTATTTGCTGTATCGTTAGCGATAGCTGCTAAGCTTTCACTGTCAGGATCTTGGTTTAGACCACAGTCTGCGAATGCAAATGTTCCATTATAACCAAATTCGCAATTTGGAACGTCCATAATGAAGAAGCCTGAAACTAACTTCGCACCTGGAGCTGTACGTAGGATTTGTAATGCTGGACGTAAAGTGTTTGCAGTAGAGTGGCAAGCACCTGATACAAGACCATCAGCGCCACCTGTCTTCAATACCATGACACCGAATGTTGTACGGTCACCTAATAATGCTTCACGAGCAGCTTCAAGAGTCATACCCTTAGCCTTACGTAATTCATATAATGTATTTACATATTCTTCTAACTTATCTGATGTTTCTGGGTTAATGATAGTTGCACCATCGATGTTAACGCCATATTTCTCTGCATCTGCTTTTACAACAGCCTCATCACCAATTAAGATAATATTTGCTGTCTTTTCTTCTAAGATTTTAGCAGTAGCACGAAGTGTTCTTTCGTCTTCTGATTCTGGTAATACAATTGTTTTTATATCTTTTTTAGCTCTTTCTTTAATACCGTCGATAAATGACATAGTAATTTCCTCCTTGAACATTAAAATTATCACGCTAACTGTGAAAAAAGTCCAATTATATGGTTAAATTCTTGAAAAAAATATGAATTTATAGATTTTGTGGAAGGATTGAAATTTATAAATCTTTCAAAGTGTTATAATAAAACCAATGAGTTGGGGGAATATATGTCATCGTATACAATTCGAAATTCACTTGTGTCAGTAACGATTGATGAACATGCAGCAGAAATTCATAGCTTCTATGATCATGAAACGAATATTGAGGCAATCTGGCAAGGTGATAAGACTTATTGGGCTGGCAGAAATCCAATCTTGTTTCCGATGGTTGGAAAAACTTGGGATGGTATCTTACATATTCAAGGAAAAGAATATCAAACTGGAAACCATGGCTTTGCTAGAAATAGTGAATTTAAATGTATCAAACATACTGATACTCAAATTGTAATGGAACTTTGTGATAGTGAAGAAACACTGGCACAATATCCATTTCACTTCAGACTTGAAGTTACATATACTTTAGAAGGGAAAAAGTTAGATATCACATATCGTATAGAAAATAGAAATACGTGTTCAATGCCATTTAACTTTGGATTACATCCAGCCTTCAATTGTCCACTTGAAGAAGGGAAAGTATTTGATATGTACCACTTAGAGTTAAATCAAAAGGAATTGATAGGCGGACAAGAAGTAGATGTGATCATCTTGGATAAAGATGCATTAAAGAAAACAATCATTATCCAAAACCCACGTAGTACCTGTACGAAACTAACAGATGGCACACATGGTGTACAGGTAGAATATCAGGGTTATCCTTGGCTTGCATATTGGTCACCATATGCACCGTTTGTATGTATTGAGCCATGGTACTCTCATACAGATTTTGAAAAGAATGAAGTTCCGTTTGAAAAACGTGAAGGAACAATTATATTAGATGTAAATGATAGCTGGCAAACAGCGTATTCAATAACACTATTCTAAAAAGAAGGAGAAAGAAAAATGTTAAAAATTGTTATCGCAGATTCCTATGACCAAGTAAGTGAAGAAGCATTTAAGATTATGCGTCAGGTTGTAGAGAAGGAAAATCCAGTATTAGGATTGGCTACAGGTTCTACACCAGTTGGTTTGTATAAGAAGATGATTGCAGACCATAAGACAAATGGTACATCTTATAAGAATGCTATTACATTCAACCTAGATGAATATGTTGGTTTACCACGTAATCATGAACAGAGTTACTACACATTCATGCATGATAATCTCTTCAATGAGATTGACGTACCTGAAGAGAATATTCATATTCCTAATGGGGAAGCGGCTGATGCAGAAGCTGAATGCGTACGTTATGAAAGTGAAATGGCCAAGTATGTTGTAGATGTACAAATTCTTGGTATTGGTTCTGATGGACATATCGCTTTCAATGAACCAGGTGCTGCCTTTGACAGTTTGACACATACAATGGAACTAACAGAACAAACACGTAAGGACAATGCTCGCTTCTTCGGTGGTGATATTGAACAAGTTCCAACACTTGCAATTACACAAGGTTTAGGCACAATTATGCGTGCGAAGAAGATTATCTTAATCGCTACAGGCGCAAATAAGGCTGATGCAGTATACGGTATGATCAAGGGTCCTAAGACAACAGAATGTCCAGCAAGTATTTTACAGGATCACCCAGATGTAACTGTTATTTTAGATGAAGAAGCTGCCGCAAAAATTAAATAGAGCATAATTCTTTTGTATCAAATATATTTATGTAATAATATGTACACGGAGGTATTCAAAAATGGATATTATTAAGAATAAAGCAGAATATGATCAAGTATTAGCTGGTAACAAATCAGTATTTGTAGACTTTTACGCTGACTGGTGTGGACCATGTAAGATGGTAGGACCAGTTCTTGAAGAAATTTCTAAGGACTATACAGACATTAAGTTTGTAAAGGTCAATGTTGATGACAATCCTGAGATTGCCCAACAGTATGGTATCATGTCTATTCCTACAATGATTGGTTTCAAGAATGGCGAAAAGGTAGCTTCTTCTTTA
Organism: uncultured Solobacterium sp.; assembly: GCA_938039295.1. GTDB lineage: Bacteria > Bacillota_I > Bacilli_A > Erysipelotrichales > Erysipelotrichaceae > Bulleidia. The sequence goes on along the minus strand of CALHUY010000088.1, from coordinate 2,480 downwards.
GGATTCATGCCAAGAGAAGAACTTGAAGCTGTTGTTAAGCAGACTTTATAAGAACGTCTAAAGAGTGGGTGAAAACCCACTTTTTATATAGCAAGGGTTTTTATATAAAGTACAGTGCTTCCTTAGTATTCCCTATGAAGAAATAAGGGTTAATAGTATAATCTTTAAGAAGAAATGGAGATCATCGCACATGAAAAAAGGTTATATCAATTGTAATATATGGCAAAATTCAGCAACTGCTTTTGCGACGAGTGATGAATATATTATCAAAGTTGGCACAAACCAAGAGATTGAAGAATTACTTTGTGGGGAAGGTGCTGAAATTATCGATTTAAAGGGAATGTTTGTTGTACCTGGTTTTGTGGATAGTCATATGCATCTAGCAGAACTTGGCATGTACTTATCGAATGTTGTGTTAGATGATTGTCATTCTAATGAAGAAGTTATCGCAAAGGTAAAAGAAAAGCTTGCGAACATAAAAGTAGGTGAGTGGATTATTGGTCGTGGCTATAATGAAGAATCATTCCCGGATCACCAAAAGCCAACAAGAAAGATGCTAGATGAAATAAGTACAGAAGTTCCAATTGCCTTAACACGTGCGTGTGGTCATGTTTTATCTGCCAATACAGCTGCTTTAAAAGCTGCTGGAATCACAGAATATACAAATGTAGAAGGTGGAAACATCGACTATGAGAATGGTTTTGTAGAAGAGAATGCATTAAATAATATTCATAATGCATACCCACAACCAGACGAAGAAAAGATTAAAGAATACATTCATATCGGTGCAAGTTACGCAAATAAGTTTGGCGTTACAACGGTCGGTAGCGATGATTTCTTGGCAGTTACACATGACTATAAACCAGTGCTAAGAGCCTTTGAATCTCTGGCATTTAAACAAGATATGACGGTGCGTGTCAATGAACAATGCGAGTTCAATAATCCAAAGGAATTTTCAAAGTTCTTGGATGATGGTTATACCTTTGATGTAGGTGATGACTATTTCCGTATTGGCCCACTAAAGTTAATTACAGATGGTTCATTGGGTGCTAGAACTGCCTTTATGAAGAATGCATATGCGGATGATCCAACAACGAAGGGAATCGCATCCTTGGAAGAAGATGTCATAGAAACCTATGTACGTCTAGCAAATCAGTTCAATATGCCAACCATCGCACATGCGATTGGAGATGCGGCATTAGATAATGTACTGCATGTATATAAAGATACTGTATTAGAAGGCAATCCTTTACACCATGGTATCGTACATTGTCAGATTATGAGACCTGATCAAATCAAGCAAGTACTTGAACAGAAATTAGCATGTTATTTCCAATCAATTTTTATTGATTATGATGCACAAATTCTAAATGCTAGAGTCGGTAAGGAACTTGCAAGGACTTCCTATCCATATAAAACGCTATTTAAAGGAACACTCGTATCAAATGGTTCAGATGCACCAGTAGAAATGCCGGATGTATTAAAGGGAATTGAATGTGCAGTCACAAGAAAATCAATCTCTTATGATGCATGCATGAATGAAGAAGAATGTCTAACAGTTGATGAAGCGATTGCTTCCTTTACAACAAACGGTGCCAAGATGTTATTCATGGACCATTGTATCGGTGCAATCCAAGAGGGATATTACGCAGACTTCGTTGTACTAGAAAAGGATATTCGTACGATACCTGTTTCTGACATCCATCAAACAAAGGTAATGTTAACAGTGATGGATGGTAACACGGTATACTCTAATGATTAGAAAAATTGAAGAAAAAGATATACCAGTTATTCTAAATTGGTATAACTGGTATATCAGAAATAGTACTGCAACATTTGAAACAGAAGAATTAACATTAGATGAATTTAAACAACGAGTTTCTTTCATCACAGAAAAATATCCATGGATTATTTTAGAAGAGGATGATAAACCGCTTGGATATGCATATTATTCTGACTTTAATAGTCGACAAGCATATGCATGTACAGTTGATTTAGCAATCTACTTAGACCCTAATGCATGTCATCATGGTTATGGTAAAATCTTGATGAACGAGATGATTGCGATTGCTAGAAAATCTAGTTATAAGAATATCGTATCGCTTGTAACAGCAGGGAATATTGCAAGCGAAAAACTACATGAAAGATTTGACTTTATCAAAAAGGCAACGTTTGAAGACATTGGATATAAGCACAATCAGTGGTTAGCAGTTAGCTATTATTATTTACAACTAGAAAGTGAATAAAAAAGAAAGATATATGAGAAAAATCATTCTTGCGGGTGTTTGTTTACAAGCGAATAGTAGTACCTTTACAAGTGCGATGCAGGAATGTGAAGCACTCTGTAAAGCGTGTAATCTAGAAGTGCTTGGAACGATTACGCAACAATCAAAAAGTATGGATCCCCATACAGCATTCCGCACAGGGAAATTAGAGACTTTAAAAGCGATGTGTAAAGAACTGGGTGCCGATGGCATCAT
>CALHUY010000087.1 GCA_938039295.1 uncultured Solobacterium sp. | reverse complement strand
GTACGATGTAAATGTGTATCTGGGATATCTTCACATTCAATTACTTCCGCAATCACAAGACCAGTGCCCTGTGCCATCGGTTCAATTCCTTCCACTTCTAGTCCAGCAGTCGTTAATCTATCCGCTAGTTGTTCTGGCGTAATATCACTTAAATCTACATATTCCTGTAGCCATTTATAACTTAGTCTCATTGCCTTCCTCCTCTTAGTCAAAACGATCGAATGTCTTCAAAAAGCGAACGTCATTTGTATAGAAGTTGCGAATATCATCAATTCCATATTTCAACATCGCAACTCTCTCAAGTCCTACACCGAAGGCAAATCCAGAATACTTCTCAGGATCAAATCCATTCATGCGTAATACATTTGGATGTACCATACCTGCACCTAAGATTTCAATCCAACCAGATCCCTTACATACGTTACAACCCTTACCATTACAAAATGGACAAGATACATCAACTTCTACAGAAGGCTCAGTAAACGGGAAGTAGGATGGACGGAAACGAACTGTTCTACCTTGCCCAAACATTGTGCTAGCCATATATTCTAGTGTTCCCTTTAAATCAGCTAAAGTAATACTCTCACCAACAACAAGACCTTCACATTGCATAAACTGATGGCTATGTGTCGCATCGTCGTCATCACGACGATATACCTTACCTGGGCAAATTAACTTGATTGGAACCTGTCCCTTTGCCTTCTCTAATTCACGCATCTGCATTGCAGTTGTGTGTGTTCTAAGTAGTGTATTTGGATCGATATAGAACGTATCCTGCATATCACGTGCTGGGTGATCTTTTGGTGTATTGGCCAATTCAAAGTTGTAGTAATCCTGTTCTACTTCCGGACCTTCCGCAACCTTATAACCCATACTTAAGAAGAGATCTTCAATCTCCTGTTGAATCATTATCAATGGATGTGTTGTACCAAGTTTGTGTGTATTACCAGCTAATGTAACATCAATCTTTTCGGCTTCTAACTTACCAGCAAGAGCCGCAATCTTTAATACTTCTTCTTTTGATTCCAATATTTTGGCAACCGTATCCTTACATACGTTTACCTTCTGGCCAAATGCTGGCTTTTCCTCTGGTGGTAAAGCTTTCATTTCAGACATAAGTGCCTGAATACTACCCTTTTTACCTAAGTATTGAATTTTGACTTGTTGTAGTTGTTCCAAGTTGCTTGCTTGCTCAATCGCAGCTAACGCTTCTTCTTGGACCTGCATAACTTTATCGCTCATCGACCTTTTCCTCCATAAAAAAATTCCTGCAAAATATTGCAGGAACGTTATTCACGCGGTACCATCCTGATTCGCACAATCGTGCGCACCTCAATTTATCTGTAACGTAGATATACGGAGATGATTAATCTCGCTAGAAAAGTGAATTCACCAAGCGTCTTCTATAGAACCCTTTCAGCGTTTAGGTTCCTCTCTGTCTATTGCGTGTTTGGCTACTACTCTTTTCGTTATCGCTTTAATAGCCATATTATACAGCAAATCCCATAAGAATGTCACTGGTTTCCACAAAATCAATTTCTGCAAAAACGTTTTCCAACGTCAATTGTAAATCCATATAGCACTAACTCAATAGCCACTAATTCTTTAAGCATACCCATATTCCATATGCTATGTAAAAATGTTCTCTAACCAAAAAGAAAATATACTGTCAAAACAGTATACCTTCTGATTATTGTTGATAATACTCTGCCTGTGCATGATAGAGTGTGTAATATTCACCTTGTTTATGCATAAGTGAATCATGATTACCATCTTCTACTAACTTACCATCTTTAAAGACAACGATACGATCACAGAACTTACATGAACTCATACGATGAGAGATATAGATGGCTGTTTTACCTCCAACAAGTTTATCAAAGTTCTCATAGATTTCTGCTTCTGAGAATGGATCCAAAGCTGCAGTAGGTTCATCTAGGATTACAAATGGAGCGTCTTTGTACAATGCACGTGCAATTGCTAACTTCTGTGCTTCACCACCAGATAACTTTACACCTTCGCCATTTAAATCTTCCAAGACACAATCCATACCATTCTGACTAGACGTAAAGCGTTTCTCTAGACCTACATCAGCGATAATCGCATTGATATCTTTTTCTTCATTGTGGTGACCACACTCTAGATTTTCTTTTGCGCTGATATTAAACATACTAAAGTCTTGGAATACCGGACTAAATATTTTTGTATACTCATCAAAGTTAAACTTTTGAATATCAATACCATTTAACAAGATTCTGCCTTCAGTCGGTTGATACAAACGACATAGTAGCTTGATGATTGTTGTCTTACCTGCACCATTCTGCCCAACTAACGCTAACTTTTCACCAATCTTAAATGTAAGATTCACATTGGATAATACAAGTTGTTCACTATTTGGATAGTGAAAACTCACACTTTCAAAGCAGAATTCATATGCATTATCATTTCTCTTTTCAATTGGTAATGAACCTGTGGTACGAATCGATTCATCATGCAAGAAGTCTGTAAAATGATTTAGATAATCCAATTGGAATACCGCATCACTGTAAGATATGATACAACCCGAAATATATTGGATCAGTTGTTGCATCGCACCTGCATATAAGAGTACAGAACCAATTGATAAATAACCATGCAAGCTTAAGTATGCGATATAAATATATGTACATGCTCCAAAGATACTTAATACGAAGTTATAAACCGATTCATATCTTCCTTTTCTCTTAGAGAAATCCAAATAAACATGGAATGTTTTAATAATATTTTTAAAATACTTTTCAAATAACTGACCCATTCGATTGATCATCATTTGTTTCTTATATTCTACATTGACCATTGTTGTGAGTAGATAACTAAACACAGAGTTGTTATGAATATTTCTTTTATTTAAGTCTTCATAATAAGCACTCGTGCGCTTTAAAATCATAACACCCAAACAAATACAGCCAATTGCAAGTAATAGTAATAATACTAAATAGAACGAATACTGCATTGCCTGATAAAACAAGTACCCTACAAAACAGAAAGCATATAGAGCAGAAAATAAGTTAGTGCATAACAGAATTATGATCTGTAAGAAAGAACCAGTTCCTCCTGTAGCATTCATACGATTACTTACTGCACGTACTTTTGTCATGCTATCGTTATCTTCAAAAATATCATAGCGCATGGTAAACGACATATAGTTCACCTGACTCATGATTACTTCATCTGTAATAAATTCATATCCCTGTAAATAAGAATCAATCCAATTACCAATGAAGGATAATAGATAACTACTAACTAGCATAATCGTGACAACTTGAATTGTGGCTTGAAACTGGCTTGTAAGTAATAAGTCTAAGATACGTGAATATCCAAACAGTACAATAAAGTTAGGTGTACTTCTACAGAAAGCTAATGTAATCATCTGTACAGTAATATGAGGAAATTGAACTTTTAAAAGTTGAATCAAATCATGCGTTTGTTGATAGAATTGCTTGAGTTTCATCTTGTTCTTCCTCCTTGTAGTATTTTGCTTGTACATCAAACATCTCAGCGTATTTACCATTTAATTTCATAAGTTGCTCGTGCGTTCCTTGTTCAATAATCTCTCCATTTTCCAAGAAGACAATATTGTCGCAGAAACGAGTTGAAGCTAAACGGTGCGAAATAAATAATGCACTCTTATCTTTTGTAATTTCCTTATACTCTTCATACATATCCTTTTCCGCAAGTGCGTCCAATGCTGCGGTTGGTTCATCTAAGATGAGTAACGAAGGATTTTTGTAATATGCCTTTGCAAGCAATAAACGTTGTTGTTGTCCACCACTGAAGTTGATTCCATCTGGGGAAAGATCTGTATTGATATAACTATGAATCCCCTTTGGTAATTGATTTACAATCGTATCTAACTTAGAGATGCGTAACGCTTCTTGTACGCGATTTTCATCATAGTCTTCTTCATGCATGCAAGAAATATTTTCACCAACCGTCATAGAGAATAGATTAATTTCTTGGAATACAATTCCAAGCTTTCCAAAGTAATCTTCTTTATTGATCTCTTTCAAATCAATACCATTAACTAAGATTCTTCCTTCTGTTGGTGTATACAATCCACTTAGCAGTTTCACGATTGTAGTCTTGCCAGCACCATTTACACCTACAAGTGCGAGTTTCTCTCCTGTTGTAAAGTGTAGATTAAAATTCTTTAAGACATACTTTTTACTTTCTGGATATTGGAAAGATACATTCTCAAATACAATATCGAATGGTGCAATCACTTTCTTACCATCTTGATTAATCACATTTTTATCCATTTCAAATTCATACGTTCTCTTTGTTAAATCTAGATTAGAATGCAATTTCGCAATCTCAGCAGTTAAAGCTGTGAATCGTTGACCATAACTAATGACAATACCGATATATAGAACGAAAGAGCTCATTTCAATTATGCCATGCATCATCAAATAGATTAGGTATCCATAGGTAATTCCATCACGGATAAATCCTAAAATAACATCTGTTTGTGCTATCCATCCTTTGTATTTTGAAGCGGCAATTGTCTTCCGTACGAGAATATCGTTATTTTCTTGCATCTTTGCTTTTAAAAGATCCTGCATCTGATAGAGACGAATATCTTTTCCTTTCGCACTCTTTTGTGAAAGGCTATTAAAATAACGAGACTTAGAATAATTCTCTGCCTTTTCTTCATCTTTCTTTAAATACAATGCATAGCATTTTTCATAGATTTCATAATGAAGAAAAGAAATACATAATAGAGCTAAAAGAATTGGCAGGCCAATTCGGCTGATAAAAATTGCATATAGTATCAAACTGAAAATTGCAGAGAAAACAATCACTGTATTATGATAGACACCTTCAGCACCTTCCATATTCATATTTAACGCTCGAATTCCATTTTCAAGTTTTTCCTGAGCAGGCTTTGTTTCGTAGTAGGAATAGGTTAATTCCTGTACCTTTTTGGCCACTGGTAAGATAAATAATTTTTGTCTTGGAATGACATATTGCATACTATTTCTTGTTGCAAGGTAAACATGCCACATGCTAAAGATTCCATACACCGCAAACAAGCCAAATATCTGTAATACTAGTGTTATCCAATCTTGGGTTGTAGTAATAAATTGAATAATTGCAGCTGGTAATAATACAGCGATAAATCCTTCTATTACTGAGATAACAATCTCTAACAACATCATTTTGACTACATGTGAATCACATTTCCACAATCGATAGAGCATATCCTTATAAATATTCCATCTAGTAAGTTTCATAGTGATTACCTCCTTGCAGAAATACAATACTTCATATGACAGAAGCAAATAAAAAAATGCATGAATTGTTCAAATTCATGCACGAAATGCTTATAGAGGTAGTACAATCTCCGTTGCAAATACACCTGGTTCATTTTGACGATTAAGATATCCATCATATTTCTTAACGACTTGATCAACTCTCTTTAACCCATGTCCGTGGTCGCCTCGCTTCGTCGTGAAATAGTGATCAGTACGTTGTTTTACTGTCTCACTTGTAGCGTTTGTAATCGAGATATAGAGTTGTTTCTTTAGGATACCAATATATACTCGAATAAATCGTTCATCCGGATCTTTTATCTTACGACAAGATTCAATTGCATTATCCAATAGATTTCCTAAGATAACACATAAGTCTAAATCTGATACATGTAATTGCGGTGGAATTGACGCATCACAATGAATACGAATTTGTCCTTTCTCCGCAATCGCAAGCTTCGCGTTCAATATTGAATCTAATTGTAAGTTTCCAGAATGATAGAGTGTATCGATAGAGTCCAAATCCGTCTCAAGTTCATTGAGATAGTTTTTCATCTGCTCAACTTTGTTCAAAGAAAGATATCCTTTTAAAGACTGTAGATGATTATGATAATCATGTCTCCATCCACGCATGGTTATGTAGATATTTTCGATTTCATCCATCTGCTGTTTCATCAGTTTATTCTGATAGATGATTGTTTTATCTTCTTCACGCTTCATAATTCTTTGCAAGAGATATTCCAGTAAAATAAATATTAGTGCCGCAATACCACCTGCGATAAAACCATCATAATAAACACCAAGGAACAGAATTCCAAGATACAACAGAATGACGATAGCCGAGAAGATTCTTTCTTCTTTTAAGAAATGATAATGATTCCAAATAAAAGATAAGAGAATCCATACAACTATCATATAAGAGAAACGATAAACACTATATCCTGTAAGTGCCAGTATCATAATCGACACAATCACATGCATGAATGTTATCTGTATCTTCTTGATAATAGTTTCATAAAGCGCTAATCCCACCAATATAATTACAGCCATCATAATGTACCTCGATTGGCTGCGATAAATTCCTGCATACACATTTCATAATTACCACGTGCGATTGGGAACTGTATACCATCTTCACCAATACAATCCTTCTTTGTTACACGTACAATATTTTTCATATTTACCGCAAAAGAGCGATGAATTTGTAATAATGGCATATGTAGCATTTCGAGAACTTCACGAATACTCTGTTTGATGATAATGGTTGTCTCCTCACTCATACCATCACTACGCAAATAAATCTTTGTCTCATGGCCAAGTGCTTCAACACCAATCACATCACGATGATAAATTTTATATACTTCCTTCTTAGAAGAAATAATCGAAAATTCTTCTGAAATATGTAGTTGCTTGATTGCCTTATCTAATATCTTAAATAATTGATCTTTCTCATAAGGTTTTAAAAGATAGGCTAATGCGTCTACATCATATCCTTCAAAGACAAAGTCTTTGACACCACTGATGAAACATATCAAATGATTTAGACGTGCTTGTCTCATCTTACGAGCAAGTTCGATCCCTGTCATATTCTCCATTTGAATATCCAATAAAAGTAGATCTGCGACAAGACCATTCTGCAAATCCCACCAGAGATTATCACAATCTGTATATTTTAATATTTCAATCTCCAAATGATGTGCTTGTGCATATTCATGAATGTACTTACACAAGATATCCATTTGAAGCTGTTCGTCATCACATACAATATATTTCATGCAACTATCATACCTTTTTCATCATAGATGTCCAACTTATATTTTGTTATTCTCCGAATACTACTACATATTTCTATATATGTTTCCCTGATATATTTTGTGGATAAATCAATGTTTCAGGATGAGAAAACTCTAATGTTATATTTTTATGTGGATTAATCAAAAGATTCAAAATAATTGGTTCTTTTGTATGCTCTGAGGTAGTCATCATTAGTTTGCGATATGGTTGGAAGCCACATTTTTCTTGAACCCTCTTTGATTGTAGGTTAAATGAAAAATGACCACAAAGCAGAAAGTCATAGTTTAATTCACCAAATAGATACTTAATAACAGCCTTTACTGC
>CALHUY010000086.1 GCA_938039295.1 uncultured Solobacterium sp. | reverse complement strand
CAATGCTATCTCTATGGCGTTTCATTGTGGTCCAGATGATATTGTTACACTGCGTGTATTAGGCGCATGGTTATATTACTCTATGCTTAGCGAACAAGAAGTTATTGGTGACTTAGAACTTCAAGCAGTGATTGCTAAACTTTCTCGTGATATTAATATCCCTGCGACTTATATTTCACGTTATGTAAATGGTTTGGTTTATAAATCTGTAGATGATTTTATTAAAGATGTACATGAGAAGATTGATAACCCTACATTAAAAGGTTTGAATATCGGTATGTTCTACACTACTATTGCTAAGAATTTAAACAGTGCAGTCTGGGTAGGTTTGGATAAAATGGAATTATTGTCTATTTCCATGGAACATATCCCTACATTTATTGCTGTATTAGCAATGTGTTTAACAGAACAACCATTTAAGAATGCTGGTTTGACTAAAATCGCATTACGAAACTTCTCAAGAGATAAACAACAATTCGTCCTAGGTGTCAATGGTATTGTAACTGGACGATAAGACACTGAAAGGATAAAAGAAGATGAAGGTACCTTATCTTATCGGTCATTTTATCTATAACCTTTGGGGTGCGCCTCACCAAGATAATCAATCGATTATTCGACCTGCTAGAATTACGCCATTTGGTGGTGCGCGTAACCACGTCCAAATTTTCTCGGAAGACTATAACTTACCTACTAAATACGATAGATATCATGCTTATGTGTTAGGACAAGTATTTGAACCTATCGTTAATCTGCCTTTTATAGAATACCCAGAACGTTCAGAATGGGTGAACATGGCAGAATACTGTAAAGAAACCAATGTGTTGTTCCAGTTCTATACAGTAAAAGGCATTATGATTCCTTTAACACATATTTACTTTACGACTACAGTAGAGAAGAATATTGTTATTATTATCCGAGAAGAAACAAAAATCCCTTGGGATATGGATAAAGAAGACATTACATTTCGAACTTATAGAAATGCATTACATACAACACCTGGACCAAATCAACCCGCTGATAAAACAGATATCTTATATCTTAAATTAATCAGGATGTCTCAACGTACTATCATTAGTGATTTTTACCGTAAGTACGAAAGAAAACCAGGTAAGATTTTTACGTATATTAATGGTTACATTGTAGATAATCCTATCTCTTA
>CALHUY010000085.1 GCA_938039295.1 uncultured Solobacterium sp. | reverse complement strand
GCTTTTTTACAGGTTGTTTTTAATATTATATTAACAATCCCATTCGGTGTATTCATGCGTTACCTTTTTAATCGTAACTTCAAACAAACAATAATATTTAGTTTTTTACTGACTTTATTCTTTGAACTTAGTCAATTAACAGGATTATTCTGGATTTACAATGCACCATACCGTCTATTTCAGGTTGATGATTTGATTTTTAATACAATGGGTGGCATGATTGGCTATCTAATGACACCTATATTTACTACCTTTATCCCTACTCTTGAAAAAATCGACCGAAATACAGTACTACCAAGCCAAGTTGGTATGATTAGAAGACTGGCAGCTCTAGCTGTCGACTGGATTTTTATCAATATTTTAGTTGTTCCTCTCAGACTTTGTTTTAAAGACTTATTTTCAGAATCTTCACTAACATTCATTTTAATTAATCTTGTATTTATAATTCTCCCAACAATTACCCACGGTTATACACTAGGCAAGAAATTAGTAAGAATAAAACTCTGTGACAATCGAGGAAAACTTCCGTTTATAAAGTTAGTATTACGTACATATTTATTCTACTTTGTCATAATATATATTAGGAGTCTTACAACTAATATCTTGTTGCAATTTCCTAATGATACCATTATTCAGATTGGATGTTTCTTTATTGTTTCGTTTATCCATCTCCTAATATTTATTAATTTTATTACCAACCTAAAAAGTCATCAATTTTTCCATGATAAATTATCTGGCATTCATAATGTAGTCGTAAATCCATAATCATATTAAATATTTAAGTTGCTTAATTTATAAAGCTTATAATTCAAAAAAGAGAGCGTTATTCGCTCTCTTGATCACATAGTTTCTTCCAGACTTTTTCTTCATATTCTGTAAACTGGTGTTTTTCAAAAAGGTCTGGTCTGACTTTCTTTGTCAGTAGTAAGGATTGTTGTGTACGCCACTCTTGAATCTTAGCATGATGACCACTCAGTAGGATTTCTGGTACCTTATCCCCTTGGTAATCTGCTGGTTGTGTGTATTGTGGATATTCAAGTAATCCATTTTCATGAGATTCATCATCAGTAGAACCTTCACGAATCACACCATTCAGTAAACGAATGACACTATCCATAATAACCATCGAAGCCATTTCCCCACCCGTTAGAACGTAGTCTCCGATACTGACGAGTTCATCTACATGTTTGTTAATACGTGCATCAAAACCTTCGTAATGTCCACACAATAGAATCAAGTGGTCTTTTTTAGCTAACTGTCTTGCCTTGGATTGGTTATAGACATTACCTGCTGGTGACATCATCATACTGTAACTATTTTCTGTCTTTACAGAATTGAGTGCATCCAATACTGGTTGACACTTCATCACTTGTCCAAGTCCTCCACCAAATGGCTTATCATCCACATGGCGATAGTTGTCATGGGCAAAATCACGTATCTGAACAAAGTCTACTGTAACGAGTCCTCTTTCAATCGCACGGCCAATGATTGAAGTACTAACAAAGTCACGATACATCTCTGGAAATAGTGTTAATACGGTAATCCTCATAGTAGGCCTCCCATACGATGAATCATCATCACTTTTTTATCTAAATCTACATTCTTTACAATCATTGGAATGTAAGGAATTAACACTTCTTTTGCGTCTTCTAATTGAAGACGTAAATTATTTTGGGCACCTAGTGTTTCTTCAACGCTGATGATTTTACCTAATGTAATACCTTCTTCATCCACAACGGTTAAACCAACAAGGTCTTTGCGATAATATTCGCCCTTTTTGAGTTGTTTACGATCTGCCTCATCGATGTAGATTTCACATCCCTTATACTGTTCTACAAAGTTAATATTCTGCAAGTCAACAAAGGATACAAGTGGAAAGCCTTTGTGCTTACGATAGGAAGCTACCGTAAGTGGTAGATACTTCTCATCGACACGAATATATACTTGTTTACTCTTGGTATATCTTTCTTCATCAAAGTCAGAGTAACTTTCAATCTTTACTTCTCCTTTGATACCATGCGTATTGATGATTTTGCCAATACAAATATATGCCATCTTCCTTCTCCTTTGTTTTCAAAAAAAGGATGCCGTAGCATCCTTAAATCTGTTCGAACTTGATTGTTACTTTCTTGTTATTACTATGAGAAGCAACGGACATTACTTGACGTAATGCACTTGCCATACTGCCCTTTCTGCCAATCAGACGAGCAATATCATCATTTTTTGCATAAACATGTAACAAAACTTCTTTATCATCTAAGCTAGGCATCAGACGTACATCCAAGGATTCCTTGTCTTCAACCATTGGCTTAACTAGATTTAGAAGTACCTTATCCAGCTCTGCCATGATGCTTACGCTTTCTTCTTAGCGGCTACCTTCTCATCATGGAACTTCTTCATGATACCTTGACGAGAAAGAATGTTTCTAACTGTATCAGAAGGCTGAGCACCGTTTCTTAACCAATTAAGAGCCTTTTCTTCATTTACTACAACTGTTTCAGGTTCTGTTGTTGGGTTGATATGTCCGATTGTTTCGATTTCACGTCCATCTCTTGCAAAACGTGAGTCTGCTGCAACGATACGATATCTTGGAGCCTTCTTGGCACCCATTCTCTTTAAACGTAATTTAACTGCCATGGTATAAATACCTCCTATTTCTTACATGTTTATTATACTGATTCGAAATTCACTGTCAAGTAAAAAACCTTTACATCATTAAAATTTAAATGGATTCTTTCCACCAAAGCCATTTGGGAAGTTTTGGCCTGCACGCTTTTGTGCATTCCCCATCATCTTTTCTAGATTTTCTTGGTTTAAAGAGCCGTTTCTTTGCATGTTGCCCATGGAGTCCATAAGCTTCTTCATCTTACCGAACTGGTTGATGAGCTTATTCACTTCATCTACACTACGACCAGATCCACGTGCCACACGCTTCTTCATTGTGCCACGCATCTTTTCTGGATGTGCTCTTTCTTCCATTGTCATGGATTGAATGATTGCCTTCATATGACGCATGGAGTCACTCGCTTTCGCTTCATCTAACATACCAGCGTATTGATTCATACCTGGAATCATCTTCATAATGCCACCAAGAGGACCTAGCTTTTGAATCTGTTCAAACTGCTTTAACATATCATCCATCGTGAATTGACCCGCAAGCATACGTTCTGCCATCTTATTGGCTTCTTCGAGGTCTAACTTTTCCTGTGCCTTTTCTACAAGAGTAACAACGTCACCCATACCAAGAATACGGTCAGCCATACGATCAGGATGGAAGATATCCATATCCTCAATCTTTTCACCTTCACCGACAAACTTGATAGGAACACCTGTGATCTTCTTAACAGAAAGAACACCACCACCTCTAGAGTCACCATCAAACTTCGTTACAACTAAACCAGTTAGTGGTAACGCATCCTTAAAGGCTTGCGCTACGTTAACGATATCTTGACCAGTCATCGCATCGACTGTAAGAAGAATGTCGTCTGGATGAACAAGTTCATTGATATCCTTTAACTCATTCATTAACGCTTCATCGATATGTAAACGACCAGCAGTATCGATAAATACTGTATCGAAACCATTCTTTTCAGCGTATTCCATACCCTGACGAACTGTTTCAACCGCTGGAGTTTCAACCCCTAAGGTAAATACCTCAGTATCAATTTCCTTACCTAATGTCTGTAACTGATCAATCGCCGCAGGACGAATGACGTCGGCCGCAATTAACAATACCTTCTTATTGAACTTCTCTTTACAGATACGTGCAATCTTAGCAACGCTAGTTGTCTTACCTGTACCCTGTAAACCGACAAGCATAATTTTCGTAATGCCATCTTCTACAAAGTTAAGACCAACTTCTTCTGTACCGAGTAATTCAATAATTTGATCATGAACAATCTTAACAAGCTGTTGACCAGGTTCTACACTCTGTAGTACCTCTTCACCTCTGGACTTTGTACGAATCTCATCTAAGAATTCTTTAACAATACGATAGTTTACATCTGCTTCAAGTAATGCTAGACGCACTTCTTTCAGCATGTCTTCCATGTTATTATCCGTTAACGTACCCTTACCGGCCACATTACGCAACGCTTTATTCAGTCTGTCACTTAAGGAATCAAATGCCATGTTTTATACCTCACTTTATCAAACGTCCTTATTTTATCATAGTTATCTATGCTTTACATATAGTGAAGTATCCCAATTCTCTACTTATCGGATAAACTCAACTTTTTCCGCAATTAACTCCATCGCTTTGGTCTGTAGATTCACTTCCACCCGCCCCTTAATCGCAATGACTGTTCCAATCTTACACGCAGCCTTACACGACTCCGCAATCCCACGCCACAAGCGCACAGTCAAAACATCAGACATCACCCCATTGTCCGTGAATGCACGTTGACACTCAATCTCTATCGTTGATTGATTCTCTGAAAGATTCGTCCCTTGTATCAAAGGTAACGAATGTACCTTTCCTAATAGCACAAATGTATTTAACATAATCCACCCCCATTCACTATGTACATTGTTCTATTGTCTATTCCACGAAAAAAATCGTTGAATGATTCAACGATTTCAAAATTGTTATTTACATCTTAGCATGCATACAAAATACGATGTATATTTTTCTATTATTCTAATG
>CALHUY010000084.1 GCA_938039295.1 uncultured Solobacterium sp. | reverse complement strand
AAAGCAGGTGCTGCGTATGAGCAGGTAGAAACCATGGAAGCAGTTATGCCAGAGTTAGATATCTTATACATGACAAGAGTACAGCGCGAAAGATTCTTCAATGAAGAAGACTACATTCGCTTAAAGGATACCTATATCTTGAATATGGACAAACTTGCGAACGCAAAGAAAGATATGGCTATCTTACACCCATTACCAAGAGTGAATGAAATTTCAGTCGAGGTTGATGATGACCCACGTGCTGCTTACTTTAGACAAGCACTCTGTGGCAAATACATTCGCATGGCTCTGATTTTAAATCTTCTCAACATCGTTAAGGAGGTCCAATAATGAATATCGATGGTGTAAAAACAGGTATTGTACTAGATCATATCAAGGCTGGTAAATCAATGGAAATCTACAGCTTATTACAATTAGAAAAGCTAGATTGTTCCGTTGCGATTATTCAAAATGTAGTATCAAGAAAATATGGCAAGAAGGATATTATTAAAATCGATTCCATGATTGATTTGGACTTAGATATTCTTGGCTTTATTGATCCAAACATCACAATCAATAAAGTTGTCGATGGTGTGCTTTCTAGCAAGGAGCATCTCCAGCTACCAAAAGAACTTGTCAATGTTATCAAGTGTCAAAACCCAAGATGTATTACATCTGTTGAACGTGAGATACCACATGTGTTCTATCTAGCAGATGAAACAAGTGGTAAATACCTCTGCAAGTATTGCGATGTTGAAAGCAAGCATAATATATAATTTTGGTTTAAAATACAACAACAGATTATGCAAGAAGAGAGTAAATGATACTCTCTTTTTTGCGAAATGACGTATAATAGATAAAAGAGGAAAATTAATATGAAATATACTTCACGTAAAAAAACACCATTAAAGTGGCTAAATTTTCTAAAGTTTATTAGTTTACCAATACAGATTCTGTTTTATATTTATGTATTCGTTAGTATCTTAATGGAATTATTTGGATCAGATATGTTACCGCATTTATTAGCACCTGTTCTAAATGTCTATGGATACGCTGCCAATCACTTAGGCTCTGCTTTCTGGCCAATCCTCTCTATTTTATTGGCTTTAATTATCCTTGTTTATTGGGTATTTGAAATTGAAAGAGGACTCATTAAGTGGGAAGGTTTTTCCACAGTATTATGGAATCTTTACTTAATTGTAATGTATATCCTATGTGGTGGTGTGATGGTTGCAGCACTTATGTACTTACCACCAAGTACTGTATCTACAATCGTAATGGGATACCTAGTAAACTTTGGTATTAAAGTGCCAGCAAGTTTTGTGTCCTACATTCCACTACTAGTATTTGTGGTTATATGGCTCATTGTAGGTATTATTTATATTAATTTAAATATCATCTACTTTGTACGTCGTAAGGCACTCTTTGCGAAAGACTATAGTGAAGAAGTTGAAGTAGAAAAGGAAGCATCTACAGTTGAAGAAGTAAAGACAGAAGAAACAACTCCTTCAGCAGTAGAAGAAAATGTTGAAGAAAAATCTACCCCAACTGAAACAGAAGACAAGAAAATAGAGGAACAAGCTGAACCAGAAACTGTTGAAGAAACACAAGACAATGAAAGTTCAGAAGAAAAGCCGGTTGAAATAGAACCTGTTTTGGAAGAAACACCGAAGGTAGATCCTGTAGAAACAGAAGGATATACACAGGTAATCTCAACTGCAATTGAGAATGATACTGCTGAAGTAAAAGAACCTACTCATAAAGTTTGCAAGGAGTGTGGTTCTGAAGTCTTAGAACCCGACGCAATTTTCTGTACAAATTGTGGTAAAAAATTAGATGAATAAAAATATCTGTATGCATGATGATATATATGCATACAGATATTTTATTTCTTTAGTGATGCGAAGTATCTTTCAAGATACATCTTATGTGCAACAGCAGTAATGATGTTATTTAGCATTGGATGCTTGTCATCATGAAGAGAAGGTGTTTCGCTTTGTTCATGATGATAGAAAGAGGATAGTGTATTCATAAGGGATTCACTGCAATATTGATGTAGTTCCTCAGTTGTATCATTTCCTTGTTGGAATTCATGCAGAGCCAAACGAATATTTTCAATCGATAATACAGTCTTTGCACAAACAATAAATAATAAGATAGAGATTTGATCACGTGTATAGGTTTTCTTATTGACGCGGTCAAAGAGCTTTTGTTTTGCATAGTTTGAAATCATCGAAGGAGTAACCTGCATCTCAGGAAACTCAGAGAAATAGCTATTGATAAACTTTGCGACCTGTTCAAGGTAGAGACCAACATCAGGAATTTCGTTATATGCTGGTAAACGGAATTCGTGAAGGGTACTTTCAATTTTCGTGTTTATTTTCATAATTTAAGTGTATACATAAGTGAAGAACTCGTCAACGGTATACTATAACTCTTGACGAGTTTTTAAATAACCGATAATATGTATATAGGTTAATGAAAAACCGATTATCAGTTTTTGAGAATGGAGGTGCTGATGTATGACATATAAAGATATGACAATCAGCCAGGAAAAAGAGATATTTGTGTTTCGCATCAAGGATTTCTGGAGTGCAGTAACACACTTTATAGGTATGGTCGCTGCAATTATTGGAATGCCAATTCTATTAATTAAAGCCTCAGCGTATCAAGCATCATTTCTGACGATGATTAGTTGCATGATATTTATGTTAAGTATGATTTTGTTGTATGGTGCATCTGCTAGTTATCATAGTTTCCATGTGTCGAATCGGGTAGATTTAAATCTAAAGAAGATTGATCATTCTTCTATCTTTATTTTAATTGCTGGAAGTTATACACCTATCTGTTTAACAGCACTAAAGGATACGGTAGGACCAATGTTATTGGCGATGATTTGGATCATCGCAATTGCAGGTATCGTATTTAAGTTATTTTGGGTAACTTGTCCAAAGTGGGTATCCTCAGTGATGTATTCACTCATGGGTTGGCTTTGTATTATGTTTTTACCACAGATATTAAATGCAGTATCTATCCAGGCATTTGTCTGGTTACTGGCAGGTGGAATTGCCTATACGATTGGTGCAGTTATCTATGCCTTAAAACCAAAGCTTTTAGCTAGCAAGTCTTTTGGCAATCATGAGATTTTCCATTGTTTTGTATTATTAGGAAGTCTTTGTCACTATATCTTTGTATTAAACTATCTGACAATGTT
>CALHUY010000083.1 GCA_938039295.1 uncultured Solobacterium sp. | reverse complement strand
AGAAGAATTTTAAAGACTTCCCAGAGACAGATGAAAAGTACTTCACATATGAAGAGTGGCAAGAAGGTTATGCTATCTATAGTTGTACTTCTGATGACAAGGTTGTTCGTGTACCAAAGGAAATTAAAGGTAAACCTGTTATAGCGATTGCACAGCGTGGTATGGCAAATCTTGAAAAATGTGAGGCAATCGTCTTACCAGATACAGTAAGATATGTTGGAGAGTCATCTTTTGGTCGAGATAAAGCATTGAAGTACATTTATTTAGGAACATCTTTAGAAACTGTAGATGATCACGCATTTTTAGGAGCAAGTTCTCTAGAGTCTGTTGTATTTCCGGAAGGAACAAAATCAATTGGTGAATTGGTATTTTCAGACACACCATCAATCAAATCGATCACAATACCTGAAAGTGTAACTGAAATAACAGACTTATTCTACTTCCCGGAAAATTCAAATAAGAATGTAGAAATTCATACACCTAAAGGATCAAAAGCAGAAGAAGTAGCTAAAACAATGGGACTTAAAGTAGTTAATGATTAAGGAGAAATAATGAACAAAAAATTATTATCAGGCTTATGTGTAGCAGTACTCTTATCAGGTTTAGTAGGTTGTGGACCTAAAGAACCAAAACAAGACACTACAACAAGTACATCTACAAACGAAACAAAGGAAACAGAAAACAACACAACAACTACAACAAACAACTCTGAAGTAACAGAGAAGAACTTCAAAGACTTCCCAGAGACAGATGAAAAGTACTTCTCATATGATGAATGGCAAGAAGGTTATGTTATCTATAGTTGTACTTCTAATGATAAGGTTGTTCGTGTACCAAAGGAAATTAAAGGAAAACCTGTTATCGCAATTGGAGAACGTGGTCTAGCAAACCTAAAGTACTGTGAGGCAATCGTTCTACCAGATACAGTACGTTATCTTGCAAAAACTGCATTTGCGATTGATGGTGCTCTAAAGTATGTACACTTAGGTAAGTCAATAGAAACAGTAGAAGATGATATCTTCAATGGATGTAGTTCTCTTGAAGAAGTAACTTTCCCAGAAGGCACAAAGAGTATTGGAACATTAGTATTCTGGGGTACAGAGTCAATTAAATCCATTACAATTCCAGCAAGTGTAACAGAAATTACAGACTTATTCTATTTTGTAAAAAACTGTAATCCAGATGTAGAGATCCATACACCTAAAGGATCAAAGGCAGAAGAAGTAGCGAATAGTCTAGGGCTTAAAGTAGTAAATGACTAAATAATCATTTTTATTAACAGAAAGGATGGCAGCACGATGAAAAAAGAAAATAGAAGAGGTACAGTAATTATTGAGGCAAGTATTTCGCTTATGATTTTTATGCTATCAGTATATGCTATCCTTTCTGTTATTCGTTTGGCATATACGCAGGAAAGAGTAGCGATTGCTTCGGATATATCTGCCAAAGAAATATCGGAATATTCACATATTTTATATGCGTCTGGTGTGCCGGGAAATGTTAAAGCTGATGGCTCGGGAATTAGTTCAAAAGTTGCAAACGCATTGGCGAATGACATGGTGATTAGCACTTTAGAACAAATCTCAGGATATTTCCCTGGAACCACTATTGGGAAATTGACTGGACAAGCTGCAGATTTATTAAGTAGTTTAAAAAATGATAGTGTCTCTACATCGATAGCAAATAAGGTTAGCGATGTTATTGCGCTACAATTAATCAAATTGAATTTGAAGACGAGTCAGATGGATGCGAATACATTTATGTCGATGTATCATATAAAAAATATGGATACAAGTGACACGAATATTATGTATAACGGTGATACCCCTACCGCTAATGGACAGGTGGCAATTGTTGTAAAGTATACAATCGAACTGCCAATATTTAAGTTTTTTAACTTAGAAATTAAAAAGGGTATAGATTGTGCGCATTTTTCCTATACAGAGATTTGGGGAGGTAGATAATTGTGGATATGATAACTCAGGTAATTGGCCTCATTATTTTGTCAGTAGGTTTATGTTTCCTATTTCTGTATGTATCAAAATCTGAAAAGTATGATGAGAACGAGAAGTATGTAGAAGATAAGATGAATCAGATTATTACAAAAATCACTGATTCATTTGATATTAAATTATTATCTGTAAAGTTCTGCTTGGATATTGTAATTGCATGCATGTTATTACTGTTTTACCAGAATACATTTTTAGATAGTTTAAATACGATGGTATTAGTAAATGCTTTGTTTGTTATTACTCTTTACGATTTAAAGTATCACATTATTCCAAATCGAGCATTAATTACTTTACTTGGTATTAAAGTAATAGTTGTACTATTAACTGTTTTTACAGCAAAAGAGATATCTTTTCTGTTTATCCTAATAGATATGTTGATTGCTGGATTGGCATTCTTGCTCATAGGCGTAGTTTGTCGGTTTATGAATAAGAATGCAATCGGAATGGGTGACGTTAAGTTACTCAGTGTGATCGGTATTGTTTTAGGTGTAAATGATAGTTTCCATATGGTTATAACAGGCATGGTATGTATCTTCTTTGTTTCTGTTATTGGACTATTTTTAAAGAAGTTAACTCGTGATAGTGAGTTGCCTTTAGCACCGTTTATTTTCGTTGGTTTAATTATTTCCGCTATTTCAATGGGGGTATAGAATGAAGAAAGAAATATTGATACCTTTGGGAATCGTACTTATTTCTATTGCGAGTATTTACTCGCTAGTGAATACAAATTTAACTACTAAGCAAGAATATGAGCAACATATAACACTTGCTAGACAAGCTAGTAAAAACGGTACGATTAAGAAGGCTGTAAAAGAATATAAAGAAGCCATGGATATCAAACCTTCATTAGATATTCAGTTGGAAATTTGCGATGCATATAAAGCAAATGATGACTTGCGTGCTGCCGAAAGATGGTACGAAAGAGAAGTAATCTCTGCTTATCCATTAGAACCAAAAGCGTATGAATATGGTTTACAACTATATATTGAGAAAAAGAAGTTTGGTGATGCGTTTAGTTTGTATGAGTCTTTCCAAAAGAGAAACTTAAAGTCTGAAGCAGTGGATAAGATCATGGATGAGATTAAGTATGTGTACAAACTAATTGGCAATTTTGAAGATGTGAAGGCATTTTCTGATAAACAGAAATTGGCACCTGTTAAGCAAGGTGAAACATGGTCATATGTCGATCAAAGTGGATATGCAAGTGGTATATCAAACATGTATACAGAAGCTGAAGAGTTTTTTAGTGATACGGCAGCTGTTGTAAAGAATGATAAACCAATGTACATCAATGCAAAGGGTGATGTAATTCTTACTCCTGAATATTTATATGATGCTAATTCTGATTTGAAGAAAATTACACAATTTAAAGAACAGATTGGTAATGTCATATTGGCATATGATGGATCAAAATGGGCATATTACGATGCGACTTCTTATAAGAAGATTAGTGAGAACTATAAGGATGCAACAATCATTACAAATGGTGTTGGTGGAGCAACTAAAAATGGTGGCTATTGGGCACTATTAGATAGTAAAGCAAATCCAATCACTGATGAGAAGTTTGATTCCATCGTTGTTGATGAGCGAGGTGTTCCTTGCAGAAATGATTCGCTAATTGTTCAAAAGGATCTTCGTTACATCCTTGTAAACAAGAAGGGCGAACAAATATCAGATCAAGTCTATGAAGATGCTAAGGGATTTAATGATACAACGCTTGCGGCTGTTAAGAAGGGCAAGAAGTGGATATTTATTGATCCTACCGGAAAAGAAGTTGATCTTGGTGATTTTGAAGAAGTAAGTTCATTTAGTGGTGGACTTGCGGCAGTTAAGAAAAATGGAAAATGGGGATATATTGATATGACAGGTAAAATTGTCATTCCATGTACCTTTGAGGATGCAAGGTTAATTTCCGAAAGTGGAATCGGCTTTGTAAAGAACGACAATGGTCGTTGGCAGTTATTACAGTTGATTAGACTAAATCATGATTGAGAGGGTAGATAGTATGTTTAACTTAGATAGTAGAATTTCTTATGAAAATGATGCATCAGCTTCCTATTTGAACTATAAAATGCTCAAGGAGGAGGAACTGGATCGTGTTGGTCTAGGTATGTTGCAAAACAACAATATTGAGGGTATCGTTCCAATTACTTTCTCACAGTTTAATCTAGACCGTAAGTTAGTATTTAATATCTCAGCACAAGTAACTTTAGAGGACATGCTAGAACGTCCAATTTACCGTAAAAAATTATTGACGATATTCTCTTGCATGGTAAAAACATTATTATCTGCAAATGAATATTTGCTTGAATTAAATGAGTTTGTGTTCAATACACAATATATCTACTGTGATGTAAGTGAAGGTACTGCTAAGTTCATGTATCTTCCAGTCGTAAATGATGAGAAGCCAAACTTACATGACTTCTTTCAAAAGATTATGTTACGTGTACAACTAGATGAACAGGAAGATAAGCAATATTATTATGAAATTATGCAGTATCTTGCAAAGGCTGATTTCAATTTAGGTTCATTTGATGAGTTAATTGATACACTACGTAAGCAAGAAGTTTCCAATAAGAAGGTGGTATCTGATGTACATACAAATGGACAGGCAGATCATCTATATGAACAACCATCTATTACAGAGCCTGCTGTACAACATACAGTTGCTCAGCCTGTAGTGAAGGAAGTTGAAGCAGAGAAACAAGAAAAGCCAGCAAAGAAGGGTTCTTTCTTCGATATTTTCAAGCCTAAGAAAAAGGAAGTAGAAACAAAGAACAGTTTCTTTACACCAACTGAAAAGAAGGCTGAAGCTCCAGCTGCCAAAGAAAATTATGCATTTGATATTCCAGGTATGGATAAACCTGCAACTTCACATGCTACAAGTTTTGCGGTACCAAATGAAAAACCAGCAGAACCAGTTGCTACACCGGTAGCTCCAGTAGCAAAAACTGAAGTAGCCTCTGGTGTTCCTTCCCTTAATACTGTTGCTGTTAACCAAAATATGCATGGTGAAACAGTAGACTTACAGCATGCAATCGGTGGTGGTGCAGCAAACGGAGAAACAACAGTACTGAGTCAAGCAATGCAGGAAGAAATGATGATTAATCCTCGCTTGATTCGTGTTAAGAATAACGATATTATCCGTCTCGATAAGAAGTCTTTACGTCTTGGAAAAGAGAAGAGTTACGTGGATTACTTTATCGGTGATAATACTGCAATTAGTAGAAGTCATGCTGATTTTATCGTAGAAAATGGTCATTACTATGTTGTGGATAAGAACTCTACAAATCATACATATGTAAATGATGAAATGATTACAAGTAACATTAAAGTTGAAATTAAAGACGGAGATGTTATTCGTCTAGCGAATGAGAAGTTTGCATTCAAGACAAGATAGGCCAGGGAAGATAATATGGATTTTATCGTTTCTGGAGCGACGGATATCGGTAACGTAAAAAAGACAAATCAAGATAGTTATAATGTTAAAGTTATTTCTACACCTATGGGAAAGATGGTCTTTGCAATTGTTTGTGATGGTATGGGCGGACTTTCCATGGGAGAGCTTGCAAGTGCTACCGTCGTACATGATTTTAATCAATGGGTATTAAACAGATTACCGCTGATTACTGCTGAAAAGAAGATCAATGAACGTACAATTCGAGAGGATTGGGAGAATCTGATTATTGCTTCAAATGAAAAGATTTCTGCATTTGGTAAGCAACAAGGGTTTGCAATTGGAACCACACTAACTGCAATGTTATTGACACAGGATAGTTTATACATTGTTAATGTGGGTGATACACGTGCATATCAATTAACTGATAAGCTTGTAAGACTTACAGATGATCAGACTCTTGTGGCAAAAGAAGTTAGAGATGGAAAGATAACGGAAGAAGAAGCAGAAGCTGATACAAGAAGAGCAGTGCTCTTACAAGGTATTGGTGTTACACCACATCTTTATCCACAGTTCTTTAGTGGTAGTGTGGTGAAAGATGCAGTTTATATGTTATGTACAGACGGCTTCCGTCATGTTGTAAAAGAAAATGAGATTTTCGCTGCTTTAAATCCAACAAAGATGGTTAATGCAGCAGATATGACTGCAAATATTAAGGGGTTAATCAATTTGAATAAGCAGCGTCAGGAAAGGGACAATATTACTTGCGCGGCAATTCGTACATTTTGATAGGGGATTAGTATGTTAAAAGAGAATGAATTGCTCGAGGGGAAATATCGTATCCTACGTAAAATCGGGCAAGGTGGAATGAGTGTTGTTTGGCTTGCGCTAAATGAAAGAGCCAATAAAACATGGGCAATTAAAGAGGTTCGTAAGGATGGTGTTATCAACTTTGAGGCTGTACGACAGGGATTAGTTGGCGAGACAGATATCTTAAAAGTTTTAAAACATCCGAGTTTGCCATCCATCATCGACGTAATTGATACAGATGATAGTTTGATTATTGTAATGGATTATATTGAAGGCAATAATCTAGACAAAATATTGAGTGAATTCGGCGCTCAGTCACAAGAGAATGTTGTGAATTGGGCGCTACAGTTATGTGATGTATTGGGTTATTTACATACACGTAAACCGCCGATTATCTACCGTGATATGAAGCCGGCTAACGTTATGTTAAAACCAGACGGTAAGATTTCGCTAATTGACTTTGGTACCGCAAGAGAGTTCAAGGAAAAAAATTTAGCAGATACAACATGTCTTGGTACGGTTGGCTATGCAGCACCAGAGCAATTTGGTGGTATTGGGCAAACTGATGCAAGAACAGATATATACTGCTTAGGCGCAACACTATATCACGTAATAACTGGAAAGAATCCTAGTGAACCACCATATGAGATGGTTCCAATAAGACAGATTAATCCAAAACTATCAAAGGGATTGGAAGATATCATTCTCAAATGTACAGAAAAGGATCCTGCGAAACGTTATCAAAGCACGTCAGAGTTGACATATGCACTTGAACACTATCAGGATCAAGATGAAGGTTTACATAAACAATATAAAAAGAAGTTAGGAGTATTTATCCTAACAGCAGTACTTGCAGTTGTGATGTTTATTGCGGCAGGTGCTGCTAAATTCTTAGAAATGTCACAGTCAGAAGCAGTTTATCAATCATATATGAACCAGGCAGACTTAAGTTCTGACTATGCGGATAAGATTAAGGATTACATATCTGCCTTACAGGTAAGCGGATATGAGGATAAGAAAGAACCGTATATCAAAATCATGCAAGCATATAAGATGAATGATTCGGTATTTACGGTTGCGGAAGCAAAAGAAATTGAGAAGTTGATTACTTTGAATAGAGAAAAACTTGAAAAGACAGATAACTATGTAGATATCTGCTTTGAGGCAGGAAAACTCTATTGGTATTACTTCGATTACGGAAATGGTGCAGATAACCAGATAACTCGTGCAAAGAGTGCGGTTGTTTGGTTTAAAGAAGTACTTCAACATGCTTCTGAGGATTATGAAAATATCGGTATGGCGAAAACATATGCCGAGATTGGTGAGTTCTATAGAGATATTGCTACACAGATTACTGAAGCAAATGATACTGGTAAATACAAACCATTCTATGAAAGCTTGCATACACTTCTAACAGAGGTTGTACCAAATGAATCAGAAGCAGAAATTGTTCGATTAGAACTAGCTGAAATGGTTCGTAATACAATTCAACAGTATGCAACAAAACTAAAAGTTGATGGTATTGAACAGAAAGAATTAAATTCTGATTTAGATTTGATTCAGAAATTTGTGTCAAGTATCAAGACGACAACAGAATTAACAGAGAACATGCGTGTTCAAACGATGCAGTCGATTGAAGATACTAGACAAACGGTAAAAGTAGCATATGAGAGCGGTGGAGGTGAACGATGAATATTGATTTCTTACGTACAATATCAGTCAGTTTGTTCATTATTGGCATCGTTCTACTACTCATTGCTGTCTTGCTCTTTATCCGCTGGAAAGTTCCGTTCTTAATTGCGGAGGTTTCGGGTGCTAACTCTCGAAAAGAGATTGCACGTATTCAACGTGATAGTGAAGAGGGAAGGCATACTTCTGGTATGCATATGACTGCAAAGATTGTTACTCAGATGATACCAACTCTCGATGCAGAAGAAACGACAGTCTTAACAGAAACTTCTTCGAGTAGAGAGAGTGGGAAGACAAGTTCCCTAGATGATATTGGAAGTGAAACAACAGTACTGACAGAAAGTGTTATTCAAGATAACACGCAAAGCAGTATACAGAATAGTATTAAACAAGAGTTTAGAGTTGAGTACGAAATAGGCTTTTCTGAAGGAAAGGGCATTATTGAGTAAAGGGAAGAGGAATGAAATATGTTTTTTAAGAGATTAAAGTGCTTAATATTTTCTGCAATTTTATTTATCACATTAATTCCAGTACAAGTTTTGGCAGAAGAAACTAATACTGGATTTCCATGGATTGAAAAAGTTCCTGTTGAGTTTTCAATTAGTGGTGGGATGAACGGTAAAATTCGTATAGATTCAGCAGATATACCATTCGACAGTTCACAAAAATATACATATAACATCGAATCTGGGATGGATGTTGTTTTTGAAGTAATCCCAAATGAGAACTATCATATCAGCAAAGTAATAATTAATGGTGTCGACAAGGGAGTTCAACCATCGAATAAATACTTTATTGAACGTATAAGTGATAAAACAACAGTAGAAGTAACTTTTGCGATAAACCAATATACCGTAAGTCTTAATCAGACAGAAAATGGTAGTATTTCTTTTACGGATGGTGCAGGATTACAAGCAAAACCTTTCAATCATGGTGATTCTCCAAGTATTAATATTAAACCTGATAGTGGTTACCAATTCGATAGATTAATTTATAAAGACGCTAATGGTATAGAATATGAAGTATTGGAGAATGATTCATCCATTACAGACAATCAAGATGGAACATACACTTGCGTAAAAAATAATTTAACTGGAAATCTTGTAATACAAGCAGAATTTAAAAAAATAGAGAGTATTACAAGTGATGGTATTGTTATTGAAACTCCAGAAAATTATTCTAGTGAAGATGGAAAGATAATTTTTTCTAATAAACCAGTTACAATCAGAGTACAGCGTGACAAAATTAAGGATATAGCCCCTGAAAGTAGTGTATCTATTGTAGTGATTTACGCTGGAGGACGTTGGAAGAAATATGGCGAAGAAGCTCAGTTATGGGATAACAACGCTACTATTACAGATATATATCTTATTTATAAAAAAACAGGTACTAGAAAAGATGGAACATACAAAGTACCTATTGGTGGCCAAAAGCGTCTTATTAGAGATACTTCATCACCGTTATTAAATGTAAAAATTAATGATACTGTAAAGCCTTCGTATAATAGTGATATTCAGATGGAACTTACCGTTCCTAACGCAAATTCTATAGATGTGTCGGGATTAAAAAATATCATCTATTGGTTTGACTCAGAAACACCTAATTCTAATGCAACTACAGTGACAAACCCTAAGAAAGATAAGTATTCTGATGCTGAAAAACAGAATATACCGACAATTTACAACTTTACAATAGATGCAACTAAATATAACGGATCTAAAAAACTATATGTTAAGGCAGAATTCTTAAACGGTGAGTCTACCACAGTGACTAAAGATATCGACATTGATACTGTAGCTCCAAAGGTTGATCTTGTATATGACAACAATAATGAGACAAATGGAGAGTATTTCAACAAGGAACGTACAGCTACTCTAACTGTAACAGAGCGCAGTGATCATTTTGATAAGGATACCGCTAAACGTAATATTGTTATAAAGCAATTTAATGGTAAGGGTGAAGCGATTACTGAGCCACAATACACAATTGGTGAATGGACGACAACACCAGGTGATACACCTGATGAAGATAAGCACACAATTGAAATTAAATATACAGGTGATGCAGTTTATCATTTCACTTTCGAATACACAGATACTGCAGATAATAGAAATGAGCCAATTAATGCAGATAACCAAAAGGCTGCATTTACCTTTGTAGTAGATAAGAATAAGCCAACTGCTACAATTGAAGCCACTTCTGATATTAAGGCGGATAACGGTTCCGAAATAACGGAAAGTTGGTCTGGATTGCAGAGTGAGTTGACTTTAGGTTATTTTGCAAAGAAAAATATTACTTTCAGATTAACTGCTGATGATGAAACATCTGCCATTGCAAATATTTATTACTATGCAAAAGAATATTCAAATGATGAACCAAATTCGAAGATTTTAACTGAAGCTGAACTTGCAAGAGTATCTGATTGGCAAGAAGGTGATTCCTTTAAATTAACAGAAGAAGGAACATACGTTGTATATGTGAAGGCTGTAGATAAGGCTGGTAACGTAACGTATGTAAGTTCATCTGGTTTAATCGTCGATGAACAAAAACCTTCAATTGAATCAACAGTTCCTTCTATCACAATCAATCCGGAAGCATCTCTAAACACGGTTTACAATGGTGATGTAAAAGTAAATGTACATGTATCTGAGCCTATTACGAATAACTCATATTCTGGTTTAAAGAAGATTAGTTATGTTGTAAGAAATATGGGAACTCAAACACAAGGACAAGATGATGGTGTATTATTTGAGGCTGAAACATTAGAGACATTGACACTTGGAGATTTGATTGCAAGTAAGGATGTTAATTTTGTAGTATCTAGCCAATTAAATAATAGTAATGAAGTTGAAATTGAAGTTACAGTTGTAGATAATGCAGGCAATGTTTCTGTTAAGAAACAAACCATTCAGATTGATACAACTGCACCAGTTATCAGTGTTGCATATGACAATAACAATGCTAGTGATGGTAAGTATTTCAATGCACCACGTACAGCTACTGTTACTGTATATGAGCGTAACTTTAACGCTGATTACATTGAGATGCAATTAAAGGCGCTTGCTGGAAGTGCAATTCAGATTTCTGATTGGACTCATACAGCAGGAACAGGCAATGGTGATGATACTAAACATACAGCAACCATCAGCTATACTGTAGATGATGATTACACATTCTCTATCAAGGGCAAAGATACTGCAGGTAATGTATTCCAAGGTAATCCATATGTTGATGGAACAGTCGCAAGTGAAGAGTTTACAATTGACCAAGTACGTCCAACAATTTCTGTAACGTATGACAACAACAATGCTAGAAATGGTAACTACTATAACGCAGCTAGAACTGCGACAATTACTATTGTTGAACGTAACTTCGATCCACAGAGAGTAACTGCAACGATTGCAAACGTAAGTGGTACAAATGGAGCACCAGCTCTTAGTGCTTGGACTGATAATGGGGATTCTCATACAGCTACGATTACATATTCTACTGATGGACAGTATCAATTTGATATTGATGTACAAGATAGAGCTGGAAACGCAGCTACAGACTATCCAAGAGATGAGTTCTTCATCGACTTAACAAAACCTCAATTAGAAATTAGAGATATTGTGGATCAATCCGCAAATAAGGGTAGAGTTGCTCCTGTAATTCAGTATTCTGACGCTAACTTTGATCCTTCTACTGTTGAGATTACACTTACAGGTGCGATGAGAGGTCGTGTTGAGAATAAGGGCTTCTATACTGAAATTCAAAATGGTCAAATTTATACATACTATGATTTCGCAAATGTGAAAGAAGAAGATGATATTTACACATTAACAGCGAAGATTACTGATAAGGCTGGTAATACTGAAGAAAAGCAAATTACATTCTCTGTAAACCGCTTTGGTTCTACATATGGATTTGATGAGAATACAAAGGCAATTGCAGGTAAGTATGTACGTGAAGTTGGTGATATTGTCATCTATGAAACAAACGTTGACCCAGTAGATAACGCGAAGATTACACTATTCAAGAATAATAAGACAGTGGTTCTTGAAAAGGGTAAGGATTATCAAGTAACAATTGAAGGTGGAAACGGAAAGTGGTACCACTACACATATAGAATTAATCGTTCACTATTTACAGATGATGCTGTATATTCCATTACAATATATTCTGAAGATAAGGCTGGAAACGTATCTGAGAATACTTTAGATACAAAGAAGATGAACCTACGTTTCGGTGTCGATAAGACAACACCAAGTGTTACATTCAAGAATATCGACAAGAATAAGGTATATGTTGGTGAAAAGTATAAAGCAGAAATCAAGTTAGCAGATAACTTAGCACTTTCTAAGGCTGAAATCTATCTAGATGGCAAGCTAGTTGCGACTTTAGATCAAGCACAACTAGAAGAACTCATCAAGAATGGTGGAGACTATACATTAGAGATTGACAGTGCTGACTATGCTAGAAATGTGAAGATTGTTCTGACTGACGCAGCTGGCAATACAATTGAAGAAGAAATTGATAACTTCTTCGTAACAACAAATCTATGGGTTCGTTTTGTAAACAATAGACCTGTATTTGCTGGGACTTTAGCTACACTTCTTACGGGATTTGCAATATTCTTCTTTATCCTCTGGAAGCGCAGAAAGAAAGAAGAAGAGGAAAAGTAAGTTTCAATAGAAACACAATAAAAGGATGACGGTAATAATCGTCATCCTTTTACTTGTATATTATTGGTGATAAATGTTTGATGTTATGTAGAAATTAGGCATCTGATCTAGAGAAGCCATTCTTCATACCCATGCTTGCAGTATAGAGGACTTTATCTAACAGGTCATTTGTGTGTTGTCTTGCCATATCTGCGATTTCTTGGTTCGCTGTTTGGCATAGTATAACAGGGTCTACATTTTGATTGAATGCAGAATCATACTTCTTGATAATTTGATGACCCTTTGTTTGTACAGCATTTTGATAACGCTCAATAGCAGAACTTGTAGTACTGTAATGTGCATCTGCTAGAGCGCCGATAATACGGTTAGCCCAATAGAAGTTATCTGTTGTAACAGTTTTATTGGTATTTGATGTATAGACAGGTGTTTCATCAATATTTACATAGAATGGTACAAATGCATTGAATGTATTAGAGCCATAGGCAATCCATTCAATAGAACGAATTTCTTCTGGTACATATGGACGAATCTGCACGCATGCTAGGAAGTTATTACGGTTAATACCAATTGGTCTAAAGGAGCCACGTAGTGATAAATCGCCATGCTTTCCATATGGATCATATGGTGTGCCTTGATAATGGTGAGATAATACATACTTTACATCTTCAACTGTAATCTTATGTTCTGGCACAAAGCTCCAAGGAATGTTATCGGAATCAGGACGATAGTCTGCCTTAGGACCATCCCAACGGTAAGATGTTGGATTGAAGTAGCGGCCAATAATCCACGCACGTGGTGTATTGTATACGTGGTCTGCATCTGAATGTGAACCAAAGGCGTAACGTGGATTAAACTTCTTACTATCTTGGTTGAGGTTTAGATGATTCTTCTCAATAAATTCTACTAAGTCACTAGAGCATAGGTGTTCTTTTTGTTTACCAAAAGCATCCTTTAAATCAAAGCTATCAATACCTTGTTGGTTAGGCATTACAACGTATTCATCATCTTTGACACGCTTTGCAATCCAATGATGTCCACCGATTGTTTCTAGCCACCAGATTTCATCAACATCTTGGAAGGCAATACCATTCATTTCGTATGTACCATATTTCTCTAAGATTTCTCCAAGACGAAGAACGCCTTCACGAGCGCTCTTGATATAAGGAAGTACAAGTGTAACAATATCTTCTTCCCCAATACCACCAACAACTTCTGGGACATAAACTTCATCACCTTTTTTGCCTTGCGCAGGGATGTATTCTACTAATGGGTCTGCCGCAAGAACGCGTTCATTTGAAGTGATCGTCTCTGTAGCTGTCATAGATACATTTAATTCATTGACACCTGCAGCACCCCAAATACCTTTATCATTAAGAGCATCTGGCATACAAGTATAGCGCATAGGATTCTTTGGTAGAGGAATTTCTACATGAGATAAAACGGATTTATACACTTCGGGTTGGTCACTAGGGTGAACAACGATAAATTTTTTGGGAGTAAATTCACCAGCTCCTGAATCTTCGTTACGTGCAACTAAAGTTGAACCATCATAACTAGCTTTTTTACCGACGAGTAATGTTGTACATGGCATATTTATAATCTCCAATCTATTCTTGTGTTAATCATAGCACTATGTAGCTAAGTTAATAAAATATTTACTTCAATTTTACGGAAGGATACTATATGATATCCATGCGAAAAGTGAGGTAATAAAAGATGTCAGTAGCAGTTTTAGCATATTTAGCAGTAATTAATGTCATAACATTTGGTCTATATGGCTTAGATAAATATCGTGCAATGAACAACATGTGGAGAATTCCTGAGAAGACATTACTAGGAGCAGCCGCAGTTGGTGGTGCCTATGGTGCATATTTAGGAATGCGTATATTTCATCATAAGACAAAGCATTTAATATTCCAGATTGGTGTTCCTATTATGATGCTTGTTTGGATTTATTTTGTGACAAAAGGATTTCCTGAAATACGTTAAGTGAGGTAATCATGAAAGCAATTTTATTAGATATTGATGGTACACTAACAAATGATCAAAAGGAAATTACGCCTGAAACAAAAAGAATTTTAATGAAGGCGCAAGAACAGGGTATCCGTTTGGTGATTGCGAGTGGTCGTCCTGCAAAGGGAATTGAAAAGTATGGCAAGATGTTAGAGATGGATAAGCACCATGGTTTATTCCTTTGTTTCAATGGTGCAAAAGTAATCGATTGCCAAACAGGGGAAGTGCTAGTAAATACAATCATGCAACAGGAACTAGTGACGCAAGCATTACAGCATCTAAAACAATTTGATGTAAGTCCAATTGTGGTAGAAGATGATTATATGGTTGTTGAAGATGTATATGATTGCATGATTACGGATAAGGGTCGTACATTCAATGGGATTCAATATGAAGTACGTATGAATAACTATTTGTTGAAAGAGGTAAGTGATCTTGCAAGCTATGTAGATTTCCCACTCAATAAAATTTTAGTGGTTGGACAACCTGAGTATTTACGTGAGAATTGTAAGGCAATCTCAGCTCCGTTTGAAGGCAAACTGTCTATGATGTTTAGTGCAAACTTCTTCTATGAGATGACTTCACAAGGGATTGATAAAGGCGCAGCGTTGAAGAGTGCATTAGATAAACTTGGCATTGAAGCAAAAGACTGTATCGCATTTGGAGATGCAGGTAATGATATTACAATGTTGCAGTTTGCTGGAGTAGGCGTTGCGATGGCAAATGCACAAGATGAAGTAAAAGCAGTTGCAGATTACATTACGGATGATAATAATCATGATGGTATCGCAAAGGCATTAGTAAAATATATCCCATCTTTACAGTAAAAAAGAACCCAGTATGCATGCATACTGGGTTTATATTGTTATAAATTTTTACACTCGTGAATTCTACGTTTTACACCGTTTAAGACAACATAACCTTTTTCAGGAGCGTCACGATGAATAATGTTTCTGCCATTAATATCATCTGTATGATTTGGCTCCATAATACTTGGCACATGACGTGGTGTTGTGCGTACAGGTGTATCTAAGGGTGACCTTGGTGGAATATAGTCGTTGTTGAAAGTCTTTCTCTGTTGGTTGTTTGCCTGTTGTAACTTAGTGGAAAATATAGCTAAGAATGAGAATGTAACAGTCAACAGAAGAGCTAAAGGTAAGAAACCATCGGACATACTAGTTACTCTTTAATACTTTCTGTAATTCCCTTTGCTAGACCCGCAAGACTTTGAATTTCTGAAGGGATGATAATCTTTGTTGCTTTACCATCTGCAGCAGCAGCGAAAGCTTCTAAGCTCTTTAATCGAATGACTGTTTCATCAGCACCTGCTTCTTTGATAGCACGGATACCATCAGCAGTAGCTTCTTGGATAGCGCGGATTGCTTCAGCACGACCTTCAGCTTCTTTAATTTCCTTTTCACGAGCAGCATCAGCAGCCAAGATTGTAGCTTGTTTTTCAGCTTCGGCATTTAACACAGCAGATTCTTTCTTGCCTTCTGCCTCAAGAATCATTGCTTGTTTTTGACCTTCAGCAGTTAAGATAGCAGCACGTTTTTCACGTTCAGCTTTCATCTGCTTTTCCATGGATTCACGAATCGCTGTTGGTGGTTGAATGTTCTTTAACTCAACACGAGTAACCTTGATTCCCCATGGGTCTGTTGCTAAGTCGATTGTCTGTAACATCTGAGAGTTGATTGATTCACGAGATGTTAATGTTTGGTCTAACTCCATATCACCAATGATATTACGTAATGTTGTAGCAGTTAGATTTTCCATTGCCATGATTGGATTTTCTACACCGTATGCGTAATCATGTGGGTTCATAACCTTGAAGTACACAACGGAGTCAATCTGCATTGTTACGTTATCCTTTGTAATAACAGGCTGTGGTGCAAAGTCAGCTACCTGTTCCTTTAGAAGAACTCTACGACGAACGTGATCTACAAATGGGACTTTGAAGTGAATGCCTGCATCCCAAGTTGTACGATATCTACCGAAACGTTCGATAACATATGCGTTTTCCTGTGGAACGATGTTTGCACATGATATTGCAAGTGCGATTGCTAAAATAAAGAAAATAGCCGGAATAATAATGAGTTCCATTTTAATATCCCCTCCTTATGGGTGACGGATAATCGTTTTATCCATGACATAATCGTACTCGTAGTTTGACCACAAGTCAATATATTATCAAGACATTTTATAACTTTTATCTAAAAAGTATCAGAACGATAAGGGATTCTCTACTAGAGTTTTAAAATAAAGTGAATCAGTGATAAAATAGTAAGGATGAAGGGAGTCACATCATGAACGAAAATATCATTCAGGCGATTGCATCAGAGTTGAAGGTTCAACTCAGTCA
The DNA here is from genome assembly GCA_938039295.1 of uncultured Solobacterium sp. Lineage (GTDB taxonomy): Bacteria > Bacillota_I > Bacilli_A > Erysipelotrichales > Erysipelotrichaceae > Bulleidia. Next base: position 17,152 of record CALHUY010000083.1, on the reverse strand, counting down.
GGTCGAAAATACACTATCTTTATTAGCGGAAGGAAATACAGTTCCATTTATTGCTCGCTACCGTAAGGAAGCTACAAAGGGTTTAGATGAAGAACAGATTTTCTATATCCAGAAACAATACGAATACCAACAGAAATTAGCTGAAAGAAAAGATAATGTTCTGAAGTTAATCGAAGAACAGGGTAAGTTAACAGAAGAAATTAAACAATCTGTTGTCGAATGTACGAAGTTATCTCAGGTAGAAGATATCTACCGTCCATATGCACAAAAGAAGAAGACTCGTGCTACAACTGCTATTAAGAATGGTTTACAACCACTTGCAGATTGGATGCTTGCTCTACCTACAGAAGGTTCCTTAGAAGTAGAGGCAGAAAAGTACTTATCAGAGGCAGTACCTACTGTAGCAGATGCAATTCAGGGTGCGAAGGATATTATTGCTGAAGTTGTCAGTGATAATGCAAAGCAGCGTTGGGCATTTAAGGATACAATCATGCAAGCAGGTGTTCTTCAGACAAAGTTAAAGAAGGATGCTGTGGATGAAAATAAAGTCTATGAGATGTACTACGACCGCAGTGAAAAGATTTCTCAGATCGCTGACCACCGTATCATGGCAATTGACCGTGCAGAAAAGGAAAAGGTTATTACAGTTTCCTTTATCTTCGATGATGAACAATTAAAGAAGAATGCATTAAAGACACTACTCAAGGGCCAAACAACAATTGTTGAAGATGTTTTATATGAAGCGGTGGTAGATGGTTGTGATCGTTTATTATTCCCATCTATCGAACGCGAAATTCGCTCTGAATTAAGTGAAAGAGCGCAGAATAAGTCTATTGAAATCTTCTCAATGAACTTAGAGAAGTTACTCTTGCAAGCTCCATTAAAGGGAAGAATTGTCTTAGGCTTTGACCCTGGTTTCTTTAATGGTTGTAAGTTAGCAGTTATCGATGAAACTGGTAAGATGTTAACAGTAAGTAAGATTTTCCCATTCTCAAAGAAGGGCGAAGATATTGAAACTTCTAAGAAGAAGTTACTAGCACTGATTCAAAAGTATCATGTACAGATTATCGCAATCGGTAATGGTACTGCATCTCGTGAAAGTGAGAAATTAGTGGCAGAACTAATCCATGAGCATAAGTTAGATGTTTCTTACGCAATCGTATCTGAAGCAGGTGCTTCTGTATGGTCAGCACAAGAGGCTGCACGTAAGGAATTCCCAGATATTGAAGTTGAAGAACGTTCTGCAGTATCTATTGGAAGACGTTTACTTGATCCACTTGCAGAGTTAATTAAGATTGATCCGCAATCAATCGGTGTAGGTCAATACCAACATGACCTTCCACAGAAAGCATTAACAGAAAGACTCGATGAAGTTGTAATGAAGTCTGTAAACCGTACCGGTGCAGATTTAAATACAGCTTCCTTAGAGTTACTCACACATATCTCTGGTTTAAATAGTGGTACAGCACAAGAAATCGTAAACTACCGTAATGAAAATGGACGTTTTACGAATCGTAAGCAATTGCTGAAGGTGAAGAAGTTAGGTCCAAAGGCATTTACACAGTGTGCAGGTTTCTTACGTATCACAGATGGTGATGAGCCACTTGATCAAACATCAATTCACCCAGAAAGCTATGAAGCTGCTCGTAAACTCATGCAAGCATGTGGTATTACAAAACTTGGTGAAGCAGATATCTCTTTCCCTAAAGAAAAGACAGCAGAACTAGGTATTGATGAATATACACTCAAGGATATCAAGGAAGCGATTCGTCAACCACTACGTGACTATCGTGACCAGTTTGATGGCGCATTACTTAAGAGTGATGTATTGAATATCTCTGACTTACATGTAGGTGACCAATTATCTGGTACTGTTAGAAACGTTGTAGACTTTGGTGCCTTTGTGGATATTGGTTTGCATGAAGATGGCTTAGTTCACTTATCTCATATGTCGATGAAGAGAATCTCTCATCCATCTGAGTGTGTGGCAGTCAACGATATTGTTAAGGTTTGGGTATATCAAATCGATGAAGCTAGAAATCGTGTACAGTTATCCTTACTACCACTTGATCAATTAGAACAGCGTGATGCAGCATATCGTCATCGTAAAGCTGCTGGCAAGCACAATAACCAAAAACCTAAGCACAATAAGCCATTGAAGAAAGAAGTATCCATGGATGATGCGCTAGCACGTCTTAAGGAAAGATTTGGTAAATAAGCAATGAAAGATGGGTGAATGAACATCCATCTTTTCTTAATTCAAGAATAAAACGAACAAGTTAGTTGACACTAACCACCAAACAGTATATTCTTGTTATATAGTTAGTTAGTATAAACTAACTTATGGAGGAATGATGTTTAGAAAACTATTAATGATTATAGCTGTCGCTATGATGACTGCGTGCGCAGGAAATGCTGGAAATATGACTTCTGGTCCAACTGAAAAATCAAAGAAGTTAAATGTGGTTGTAACAACCTCATTTTTAGAGGATATGGTAAATGTTTTAGCAGGTGATAAGGTAGATACACAACTCATTATCCCGGCTGGTGAAGATCCTCATACATATGAGGCAAAGCCAGAAGATAATACCAAATTACAGAATGCGGATTTAGTGTTATATCATGGTCTACATTTTGAAGGTAAGATGATCGAATTATTAGAAGCGATCAATGCAGTATCTGTATCCCAGAACTTTGATGAGTCAAAGATTGGTCGTATGGAAGAAGATGGTGAAACAGTGATTGATCCACACTTCTGGTTTGATATTGATTTATATAAACAAGCAACAAAAGAAGCCGCAAAAGCTCTACAAGAGAAACTACCTGATTTAAAAGATGAAATTGAAGAAAACTTGCAAGCATATCTAAAGAAATTAGATGAGCTAGATACATATAACCGTGAACAGCTCAATATGATTCCGGCAGATAGAAGAATCTTAATTACACCGCATGATGCGTTTAACTATTTCTCACGTCGCTATGATATTACGGTAAAAGCACCACAAGGTGTTAGTACAGATGCGGAATTATCAAATAGTGATATGGCTGAAACAGCAGCGTATATTGTTGAGCATCAGATAAAGGCTATCTTTGCGGAAACAACAACAGACCCTGCACGCATGGAGAAGTTAAAAGAGTCATGTAAGGCAAAGGGATTTGATGTGACAGTAGTAGGTGGTGAAGGAAAGGAACTATTTAGTGACTCTCTAGCACCTAAGGGACAGCCTGGTGACACATACATTGATATGTATCGACACAATGTTGACCTAATCGTATCAAACCTCAAATAAAGGAGGTAATTATGAGTTATATACACGTCGAAGATTTGACGGTATCGTATGGAGAAAGCCCAGTACTTTGGGATGTTGATGTTGATATCGAAAGAAATGCAATTACCGCAATTGTTGGTCCCAATGGCGCTGGTAAATCAACGTTGCTAAAGTGTATTTTGGGATTTGTAAAATCCATATCTGGAGTAATCAAAATTCATGACAAAGATCTTGCGGATGTACGAAAGGAAATAGCGTACATTCCGCAGGTTTCTGCAGTCAATTGGAATTTCCCTATCCGTGTAAAGGATGTTGTCCTAATGGGCCGATATGCAAGTCTAGGATGGCTAAAGTGGCCACGTAAAAAGGATAAAGAATTAGCACATCAAGCACTTTGCGAGATGGGAATGGAAGAGTTTGAAAACCGACAGATATCACAACTATCTGGAGGACAAAAACAACGTGTTTTTATCGCAAGAGCATTATGTCATGATGCGGATTTGATTATTATGGATGAACCACTAGCAGGTGTAGATCAAACTAGTGAACAAATCATCATGGATAAAATAAAGGAATTGCAAAAGGCAGGTAAGACGATTGTTTGTGTACACCATGACTTACATACATTGAAAAAATATTTTGATCATGTTGTATTTATAAACAAGTATGTTGTGGCAAGTGGTAAAACAGAAGATGTACTAACAGAAGAAAACATTAGAAAGACGTATCATGATGGAAAATCTAATACAGATACTGTTCTCTTATGATTTCTTAGTTGTTGCGATAGGTACCGTTTTACTTGCGATTCCAAGTGCGATTGTAGGTTGTTTTAGTGTATATAAAGGACAGAGTTTGATGGCAGATGCTGTGGGGCATGCGTCCTATCCTGGAGTTGTGGTTGCATTTATGTTATTTAGTATCCGTAGTTCCGTCATATTGACATTAGGAGCTGCGGTATTTGGTATTCTTGCATATCTAACGATCCAATTGATACGAAAGCATAGTGTGATTGATTTTGATGCGGCATTAGCAATTGTTTTAACTGGATTCTTTGGATTGGGTATGGTGTTAAAGAGTTATTTACAAGGAAACCCTTTATACATGCGTGCATCACAAGCAGGTTTAAAGAACTATATCTTTGGCTCTGCAGCATTTATCGTAAAAGAAGATATTATCATGATTGCGATATGTGCAATCATCGCAACAATATTATTGGTTTTATTTTATAAAGAGTTAGTGGCTAGTATTTTTGATCCACAATTTGCAAGTGCAATCGGTATTTCAATGCCGATTGTAAATACGGTGTTATTACTGCTGATGGTGATGTTTATTGTTGTTGGACTAAAATCTATTGGTGCAGTTTTAATTTCATCATTTTTAACGATGCCGTGTATATGTGCAAATCAACACTCTAGAAATCTGAAACAAGTATTATTTATTGCAGGTAGTATGGCTGGTATATCCGCCTTTATAGGTACTTTTTTATCGACTGCATATAGTGGTGTTGCGACAGGTCCGATGGTAATCATCTGTATGGGTATCTTAACAGTGTTATCCATGGTATTTGGTAAGTATGGTTTAGTCGCACAAAAAAGACTTGGAAAGGATGCAAAATCATGTCAGAAGTGTTGTTAACGATGATGGTGACAGCGATTGGATGTGCAATCCTTGGACCAATTTTAGTTTTAAGAAAGTTAGCGATGACTGCAGATGCTTTATCTCACTCGGTATTATTAGGTATTGTAGTAGCTTTCTTCTTTGTGCCTGATTTACGTTCGATATGGCTAGTTATCAGTGCATCAATCTTTGGTGTATTTACAGTATGGCTGGTTGAAGAATTATCTCGTCATCGTTTGGTTGAGAGGGATGATGCACTCGCAATTGTCTTTCCGATATTCTTTGCATTAGCTGTACTCTTAATTACAAAGTTCTTTCGGAATACCCATTTGGATGTAGAAGTGGTATTAATGGGCAATCCGCTCTTTACACCATTTATTCGCCAATTTGGAATGCCGAAGTCAATGTTTGAAATGCTTGTAATTCTTGCGATGAATGGGATCTTCTTATTATTCAATTACCAGAAACTAAAGGTCGCAATCTTTGATCCTGAGTATGCACAATTAATAGGCATTCCTGTTACGTATCTGTATCGTGTTTTGATGATACTGGTATCGATTACCTGTGTTGTAGCATTTAACAGTGTTGGTGGTATCCTAGTTATTTCGTACTTTGTAGCACCAGCTGCTGCCGCATGCATGATTACAAAAGATTTAAAGATCACAATACTAGTATCCATTCTCTTTGCGATTATCAATTCTTGGCTGGGATATCATATCGCAATTTTGTGGAATGTATCGGTTTCTGGTATGTGCAGTTTGGTAGGAATGGTAACAGTACTATTAGGCATTGTTTTCCATCGTCATGGTATGTTAAGACAATGGGCAAAGTCCTTTGTGAATCATGAAAAGTTCTGTGAAGATTTATTACTAGTCCATCTCTATCGTCACCAAGGAAATACAATTGAACTTGGATATCAAACAATTCATAAACATTTAAATTGGTCATCTAAAATAACAGATGAACGTATCGAAAGATTAATTAAGCGGACATATGTTATGCGTGACGATATACATCAGCTATATTCTCTAACAGAAAAGGGAATGACTTACGTTACAAAACAATTATTACAATCATAGAAATGGATAAAACAGAAATGTGATATCCATTTTTTGTTTTGTCTTTTCAGGGGTATAATAAACATACAGAATTGAGGTGTTTAACATGAAAATATTTGAACAGTTCCCACAGTATGAAGATGGGTTTATAGTATTACGTCGTTTTGTACAGGAAGACGCAAAGTATCTTTCGGAAGTATATGAAGAAAGACTGACAAAACGTCAGGCAGAAAAGACAATTGAGAATTATGAAAAGTCTTATCAAGATAAGGACGAAGTCATTCTTGGTATCTTTGGGAAAGAAGACAAACAATTAAAGGGTATTATTGAGATTTACGATATTCATGAATCGGAACTTTCGATTGGCTATATGATTGTCGAGAAGTATCGCCATCAAACATATGCTAAAAATAGTGTGTATCTTTTGACAAAGAAATTGGTTGAAGATTATGGAGTAACATGCATACATGCAAATTGTCATGTGGATAATATCTATTCGATACGTGTGTTAGAACACAATGGATATGAAAGACTTGGACAAGAAGAGGATGAATATGTGTATGCATATAAGCCAAAACAACTAGAACAGGATACATTTAACCAAGATGAAAAGATAATTGTTCTTGCGGGTGGATGTTTCTGGGGTGTTGAGAAAGTGTTTAAAGCCCTAGATGGTGTTGTAGAAACAACAGTAGGATACGCAAACGGAAACACAGATAATCCAACATACGAAGAAGTTTGCCGTAATGAAACAGGGTATAAGGAGGCGGTAAAGGTTGTATATCAACCAAATGTAGTTTCCTTATCCACAATTATTCGTGCTTTCTTCTTATGCATCGATCCACGACAGCGCAACCGTCAGGGAAATGATATAGGTTCACAATACCAAGCAGGTATTTACTATGTTGATGAAAAAGATTTAGATGCTATTAAACCGGTATATACAAGTGAGCGTATGAAGTATGATCGTTTCTTTGTAGAATTAGAGCCATTAAAAAACTTCTATACTGCAGAAGAATATCATCAGGATTATCTTGATAAGCATCCAAATGGATATTGTCATATTACTGCTTTTGAGATGGAAGAAGTTAAGAAATTAAATCAACAACCATGTCAAATTAAAGTAATTCTTCCATCTGAAAAAGAACTTACTTTAGAAGTGCCAAAAAATACAACGATTGCAGAATTACTTCAAGAAGTGAATACGGAACATCGTATCTACGCTGCACTCATCAATCATAAGCATGTTCACTTTAGTGAATGTGTACATGACCAAGATATTGTACAGTTACAAGATATACGTGCATCGTATGGAAATACTTGTTATCAATCTACATTGACACTTCTATATTTAAAGGCCATAAATGATGTCATGGGTAAGAATGTAACAGTAACGATTGCAAACTCATTATCTAAGGGATTGTTTACTGTGATTCATGCTGGAAATGTGACAGATGGTCTTGCAAAAGAAATTGAAGAGCACATGCATGAACTTGTAGAAGAAAACTTAGAAATTACAGAAGAATATGTAGACCATGATACAGCTATCGAACTTCTAAAGGACGTAAAAGATAAGAAGAGCGTAGACCTATTAAATACCGCAAGTGATTTAAAGAATGTATATGTAATTACACTTGCGGATGAAAAGATGATGACGTTTGTACATGCATTACCATCTACAAGCTATGTACCATTCTTTGAGGTGCGTCGTTATCGTAATGGTTTATTATTGCGTTTCCCACATCCAAATTTTCCAGATCAAATTCCTCCATATGAGGAACAGAAATTATTGTATGATGCTTTCTCTGAGGAAACACAATGGGAGAAGTTATTAAAGGTAAGCTTTGCGTCTGATTTAAATCGCATGATTGAAAAGAAGGAATCTAAAGATCTTATCATGTTAAGTGAAGCTTTACATGAAAAGAAGATTGCGATGATTGCGGAACAAATTCAAAGCGCAAAGAAGAGAATTATTTTAATTGCTGGTCCATCCTCATCAGGAAAGACTACATTTGCGAAGCGATTATGTATCCAATTAAAAGTAATAGGCTTAAATCCATTGTATCTTGGAACAGATGATTATTTTGTCAATCGCGATGAGATGATTCCAGATGAGAATGGTAAATTAGATTTTGAAGCACTTGAAGCAGTAGATTTACATCTTTTTGAAACACAGATGAATGCGTTACTGCATGGAGAGAAAGTGGACTTACCAGAATTTGATTTTATTACGGGTAAGAAGGTATTTGGTAAGAGAATTACATCCATTGATGCTTCACAACCGATTGTGATTGAGGGGATTCATGGCCTCAATCCACAACTTACAGAAGGAATTGATGATAGTGAGAAATTTAAAATCTATATCAGTCCTTTAACACAGATTAATCTAGATGCACATCATCGTATCCCAACGACAGATGCACGCATGTTAAGAAGAATGGTTCGAGATAATCGTACACGTGGACGTGATGGTGCAGTTACGATTTCATCATGGCCATCAGTACGTCATGGGGAAGAAAAGTATATCTTCCCATTCAATAAGGAAGCAGACGTATTCTTTAATAGTCAATGTGTTTATGAATTAGCAGTATTAAAGAAATACGCAACACCACTATTAGAAAAAGTACAGCCAGATCAAGCAGAATATGCAGAAGCACAGAGGATGTTACAATTCCTTTCTTGCTTTGAGTCAATTGATGATGACAGTATCATTGCGAATAATTCTATTATTCGTGAATTCATTGGTGGTTCTATTCTAGTTTCTTAAAAAGGATGATCGAGCCTTCTTTCCATTTGAGGTTATGTTTGATAAAATATGAATTTATCAGAAGAAGGGGGAAAGAATATGTCGAAGGAGAAATTCCCGACGAAATTAAGCATGATATGGCATTTTTTAAGGGGTTCCAAAGGATATTTTGGTTTATCTATCCTCTTTGCCTGTCTTGTTTCGTTATTAGAATTAATTAATCCAAGAATTATTGCGTTTACTGTAGACTCAGTAATCGATCATAAAGAAGTTGTATTACCAAAGGAAATTCAAAATTGTATCAATGCGATTGGTGGAATTGAATTTTTGCGTCATAACCTTTGGGTAATCGCAATCATTGTCATGATTGTTGCGTTACTTGCGGTGTCATGTCGCTATTTCTTCCAATCCTTTACAGCGATGGGTTCTGAGAAGTTGGTAAAGACAATGCGTGATGACTTATTTACACATATCATGCATTTACCATTTAAGTGGCATAGTGAAAATCATACTGGTGATATCATTCAAAGATGTACATCAGATGTAGATACAATCAAAGGTTTCTTGTCTGAACAGTTAATTTATCTTGTTCGTATTGTCATCTTGATTGTGTTGGTGTTGTTCTTTATGTTCTCCATTAATGTAAAGCTTGCATTAGCCACATCCGCTTTTATTCCGATTATTGTGGGATATAGTTTATTCTTCCACGCAAAAATTGGAAATGCGTTTGAAGTAGCGGATGAAGAAGAAGGTAAACTATCTTCTATTGCCCAGGAAAACTTAACGGGTGTACGTGTTGTACGTGCCTTTGGTCGTGAAGCTTACGAACGTGAGCGTTTTGAAAAACAAAATGAACACTACACAAATATGTGGACGCATTTGATGAGACTATTATCTGCGTTCTGGATGTCATCTGATATGATTTCTAACTTACAGATGTTAGTGGTTATCGCATATGGTGCTGTTATCACAGTAGATGGTGGAATGTCTGCAGGTAACTATATTGCTTTTATTGCATATAATTCATTACTATTATGGCCAGTGCGTTCTTTAGGAAGAACAATTGCGAATATGTCAAAGGCCGGTATTTCCATTGAACGTTTACGTTATATTATGAATTCCGAAATGGAAGAAGATAAGCCAAATGCAGTAACACCAGATTTACTACAAGATATCGAGTTCAAGAATGTATCTTACCAGTATGAAAATGGTACTGCTGAAGTATTAGAGAATGTATCTTTTAAAATTAAAGCAGGTACAACATTTGGTATTCTAGGTGGTACAGGTTCCGGTAAGTCTACATTAATGTATCTGTTAGACCGTTTATATCAGTTACCAGACGATCATGGTCAAATCACAATTGGTGGTGTCGATATTAGAGATATGAAGGCTGAATGGATACGTGAGAATATCGGTATGGTATTACAAGAACCATATCTCTTCTCCCGTTCTTTATCAGAGAATATCAAGATTGCAAAGCAGTCTGCAGATATGAAGGAAATTCGTACAGCTGCGAAGATTGCATCATTGGATGAAGCTATCTCACACTTTAAAGAAGGATATAACACATACGTTGGAGAACGTGGGGTTACACTTTCTGGTGGACAGAAGCAGCGTGCAGCGATTGCACAGATGTTAATTCGTAAACCACCGATTATGATCTTTGATGATTCTCTTTCTGCAGTTGATGCGGAAACAGACGCAAAGATTAGAGCTGGTCTAAAAGATAATATTTCTGAATCAACTGTCATCTTGATTTCACATCGTATTACAACATTAATGGCAGCTGATCATATTATTGTTTTAGATAAGGGTAGGGTTGTAGAAGAAGGTACACATGAACAACTGTTAGAGAAACAGGGAATTTATCGTCGTATCTTTGATATGCAATCACAACAGAGTGAGTAGGGAGGTAACGTATGCAAGAAGAAAATAAGAATATATCACTTCCATACTTTGGCATTCCGAAGATTCTACCATTTGCGAAGAAATATAAAAAGAGAATCATTGCGATGATTCTGATGGGATTATTTTCAAGTTTAGTGGATTCATGTTATCCATTATTTAACCAATATGCATTAAATCACTATGTTGGTGAAAAAACTTTAGATACGCTTGGACTATTTATCATGCTTTACATAGGGATATTAATAATCCAAGTTACACTGAACTTTATCAGTGTATTTTGGGTTTCAAAGACAGAGCTAGATTTAAATCGTGATCTTAGAAATACATCATTTAATCATTTACAGGAATTATCCTTTGCGTACTTTAACCAAAACAATGTAGGTTATATTCATGCAAGAGTTATGAGTGATAGTGGTAAGATTGGCGAACTCATGTCTTGGCGAATGATGGATGTTGTATGGAATGGTTCGTATATCCTATTCGTCATGATCAATATGGTAAGAATTAGTTGGAGACTTGCGTGCATGGTGTTTGTGCTAGTCCCATTTGCGATATTCATTATCGCTTTCTTCCAGAAGAGACTTGTAAAACTAAATCGCCACATACGTGAATTGAATTCTCAAATCACAAGTGACTTTAATGAAGGCATTACAGGTGCTAGATCAATTAAAACAATGGTAATCGAAAATATTATCGGCGATGGTTTTAGAAAAGATACAGAACAGATGCGTCAAGTATCCGTGCAGGCTGCACGCTATCAGGCATTCTTCTATTCCACAGTCACAATGATGAGTTCGATCGCTCTAGCAATTGTAATGTGGCAGGGTGGTAACCTGACAGTCAATAACATGATGTTAATTGGTACACTATCTGTGTTTATGAGCTATGCACTAGGCATTATGGATCCACTACATAGCGTCATTACTACAATATCTTCACTTGTATCGATTCAAGTAAATATTGAACGCTTTGATAGATTAGTGAATACAGAATCAGATGTTGCGGATTCTCCAGAAGTAATTGCGAAGTATGGAGATACCTTCAATCCAAAGAAGGAAAATTGGGAACCGTTAATTGGTGATGTTGAATTTAAAAATGTTGATTTCAAGTATCCAGATGGCGATGAGATGGTCTTAGAAAACTTTAATCTCAAAGTACCGCATGGAACTAACGTAGCGATTGTTGGAGAAACAGGTGCTGGTAAATCAACACTTGTAAACCTTGTATGTCGTTTCTTTGAACCAACAAGGGGACAAGTTCTCATTGATGGAAGAGACGCACGTGAGCGTTCACAACTTTGGTTGCATTCCAATATTGGTTATGTCTTACAGACGCCGCACTTATTCTCTGGAACAGTCAGAGATAATCTGCGCTATGGTAAGCCAGATGCGACAGATGAAGAAATCATGCGTGCATTGGAACTTGTGTCTGCTACATTTGTAATTGAGAAAATGGAGAAGGGTTTAGACAGTGATGTTGGTGAAGGTGGAGGAATGTTATCCACTGGTGAAAAGCAACTCTTATCCTTCGCACGTGCAATCTTAGCTGACCCACGTATCTTAGTGTTAGATGAAGCGACTGCTTCCATTGATACTTTGACAGAAAAGGCAATTCAAGATGCGATTGATACAGTGATCAAAGGAAGAACATCCTTTGTGATTGCACACCGTCTATCTACGATTGTAAATGCGGATGTTATCCTGGTTGTTCGTGATGGTAAGATTATTGAACGTGGTACACATTCAGAACTCATGAAGCAAAAAGGATACTACTATGAACTTTATACTCGTCAGTATGAAGAGATGGTAGTTGATACTGTTTCATAAATAAAGTGAAGGAAATTAAAAACTTCCTTCACTTTTGTAATATTGATAAATACAACTTTATAGAAGAGATGTAAATCTCTATAATACTAGAATTGTTTCTTTTCAAAAAGATAAGAAGCCTATAAAATATAGTGTGAAAATCAATGTATAGACAATTATTTGTAATGTTATCTATATATCTTTGTTAGGGATATTCATATTTGAGGCAAGAGCCAGATAGCTCTACACTTATGTTCCGCTAATTATTATGATTGGGTCAATGGGAATGTATGATTTAAGTTATTTTATGAGTCAGTTAATATCTAAAAAAGATAAACCTAAGACTGAAGTGACTAAATCTAAAAGTTCTATATAAAGTATTTAAGTAGAAAGGGTAATATGAAAAATATATTTGAAAAATATAAGTCAGTTTTAATCTATTTATTTTTCGGCGTATGTACAACAGGAATTAATGTTGCATCATATTGGCTATTTTATACTTTTCTGAGTTTTTCAAATGTAGTCTCTACTATATTAGCCTGGGTGATATCTGTATTGTTTGCGTATATTACAAATAAATTATGGGTCTTTGAAAGTCATTCTTTTGATAAACAAGTTTTGTCACATGAGATTCCTACATTTTTTGGAGCTAGACTTCTTTCTGGAGTAATTGATTTGGGTATTATGTTTGTGTTTGTAGATATATTTTTTTTCCCGGCAATGGTTGTAAAATTTAGTTCAAATATTTTTGTGGTTATATTTAACTATATTGCAAGTAAACTTGTAATTTTCAAATAGTTTTTTTGAATTCTTGAGTGATATAGGTTAACATTGTCTTATGAAAAATAAAATGACAAAGATTCTGATATCAATGTTCCTATTTGTTGGGCTACTTGTAGGTTGTAATCATAATTCGAAGGGAAAAGATATAGTCGGTCGCTATATTTTAACAAAAATAGAGAAAGACAATACCGCAATCCTAGAAGATGAAATTAAAAATAGTGATGTGACAGGATTTATCATTTTTAATGAAGATGGTACAGGCACATTTATGATGTTGAATGAGAGATTAGAATTCACCTGGGAAAATGGAAAGGCTACTGGTGGTGACCAGACCATTAGCTATGAACTAAATGGAGATGTACTGACATTGATTGTGTCTGCTACAGAAAAAATTTATCTACAAAAAGAGTAAATAGATGCAAAGAAAAAGTCAGCAGAATCTGCTGACTATTTTTTGATGTGTATTCCAAATGCATTGAAGTATTCATACTTATTGTTGATTAATTGTTTGCCAGTTACCATTGCTCCAGAGGAGTTTAGATAATAAAGATTACCATTATAAGTTAACCAGCCTGTTTTCATGAAACCATCTTTATCAAAGAAATACCATGTTCCACCGATTTGTTGCCAACCAAATACCTTATGACCATAATTATCAAGATATTGGAAATGATCCATTGTGTATACCCATGCATTCTTTGTTATCGCACCAGAGCTGTCGAAGTAGTAATAATATCCATCAATTTTTAACCACTCTGTAACCATATCACCTATTGAATCAAAGAAGTACCATGTTCCACCAATTTGCTGCCAACCAAATACCGCATGGCCATAGTTATCAAGATATTGGAAATAATTCCCTGTTTGTACCCATGCATTTTTAGTCAATGCGCCAGATGGGCCAAAATAGTAATCATAATCACCGAGACTTAACCACCCAACTGCCATATCGCCAATATTATTGAAGTAATACCATGTACCACCAATTTGCTGCCAATAAAACAGCTGTTCACCATGTTCGTTGAGATATTGGTAATCGATACCATCAAATCTCCACCCGGTAACCATAGAACCATCTGGATTAAAGAAGTAGAAATTGTCGTTTATCTTATACCATCCGATAACCATGTTCCCATCAGAATCTAGATAATAGCGTTTACCATTAACAGTTACAAATGTGTCAATTTGTTGAATTCCATATGCATCAAGATATTGGTATGCTCCTTTTGTAAATACCCATCCAGTAGCCATAGAACCATCTGCGTTTAGATAGTAGTTTCTATCATTATACTTAAGCCACCCAGTATATTTTGTTCCATCTTGATTAAAGTAGAACCACTTACCACCAATAGATTGCCAACCGGTTTGTGATACTGCTGTACTTGAATCGGTAGCTTTAACAATTGTTGTTGGATTGTATACTAAGACACCTAAAACAATAGCTAATATAAGTAAGAATTTTTGTTTCATAAATTATCCCCTTTTCCTAATATAAATTGTAAAGTCTTTTTAAATTAATGCAAATATGTTTTGTTTTAAAAAGACTTAATTAGTTCTCTTAGGTAACTAATTAAGTCTTTTTGTATTACAAAACTATCTATTACTTTATATGTTTTTATTTCACAACAACCGCATACTTTCTTGCGTCGTAAACACTTGCAACTGTAAACATATCCATCCATTTAGAACCACTGATTGGATCTGATACATGTACTAAATTGTTGATGCGGTCATAACCATCAAGTGTTACTGCATGATTGTTATAGAGATTTGGTCCAAATGGGTAATTTCTCCAAGTTGGAGGTGTATAGTAAGTTGTTACATACGCAATAACTGGATTTCCATTCTTCACTTCTTCCAGTAAGCTATCAAATGAACTTCCTGAAATATCAAATGTCATACCACCAGAGTAACCTTTACCCCAGTTTGCTAAAGGGGTAGGGAAGATGGCTGCATATCCTCCGCTTGCAGCATATCCATAGAATGGATTTGTTGATGTAGGAATTGTATACATGAAGTTATGGAGTGACATGCCGCCTAAGTAGCCTTTATATTGCAGTGCTTGGAATAAGGAAATACCTTCGCATCCATCTGGATAGCCCTCAGCATATTGGTTATAGTTTGATACATTTAGCAGTTTATATTGTGATTCATTTGAAAGGGCTCCAAATTGATCGAAATATTCATATTTGTTATTAATCCATTGCAGGCCTGTTACCATTGCACCAGAGGCATTCAGATAATACGTTTTTCCGGCATGCTCAAGCCATCCGACTTTCATATCACCATAACGGTCTAGGAAATACCAATAACCATGTACATACTGCCATCCATATTGTTGGATACCATAGTTATTTAAATATTGGTAATGACCATTCGTAAATACCCATCCTGTAGATATTTCTCCAGAGGGTTTCATATAGTATCTTCTTCCAGCGTAAGAAATCCATCCCGTCTGCATATCGCCGGTGCTGCTAAGGTAGTACCAACGCCCATTGATCAGTTGCCATTCATATTGTTGAATGCCAAAGGAGTTAAAATACTGATAGAAGCCATTCGTAAAAACCCAGCCGGTAGCCATTTCGCCAGAAGACTTCATATAGTAGTTTCTGCCGTTATATGTAATCCATCCAGTTTCCATATCACCATGTTCATTAAAGTGATACCACTTACCATTGATTTGTTGCCAACCGAATTGCTTAATGCCAAAGTCATTTAAATATTGGTAATGTCCATCAGTAAATATCCATCCAGTTGCCATAGAGCCATCTGGATGTAAATAATAGTGTCTATCGTTATATAGAATCCAACCGGTTTCCATATCACCGTCTTGGTTTATGTAATACCATTTCCCATTAACCCGTTGCCAACCAAATTGTTGAATACCGTAGTTATCTAAGTATTGGTAATGTCCATTTGTAAAAACCCAGCCAGTAGCCATAACTCCATCGGGGTGTAGATAATATCTTCTTCCCGAGTAGTTGAGCCAACCTGTATGCATTGAACTATCTTCGTTGAAATAATACCAATTTCCATTGATAGACTGCCAACCAGTTTTACCGGCTTCAACTTGAATTGTAGTGTTTTCTAAAACGGAGTTAGCATTAAAATAATATGTTTTTCCACCAACTGTTTTATAAGTAGATGTAGCTAGTACACCAGATGGTTCAGCATAATACCATTCGCCATTCTGTGCTTGTATAAGTCCGTTTTTGAATAAGTTCTTTTCTTCATTCTCATTAAAGTAATAATTTACTCCAGCGATATTTTGCTTGCCAGATACTTTTTCGGCTTCGTTGTCGAAGTAGTATGTTTCACCAGCAACTATCCCCCAGTCAGATGTTTTTAAACTTTTATCTTCTAATACCCAGTATGTATTGCCTTGATAAGTAGTTAATCCGATATCCGTAAAAAGAGTTCCGTCTTCTCGAAATAAATAGAATTTATTTGTAATGAAGTGTTTCCCTGTTTCCATGTAGCCGTTGTTATCAAAATAGTATATGAATTCATCAATGCCACGCCATCCAACAACAGCTGTTCCAGTTTCGTCTAACCATTGTTTGTGACCATCTTCTGTTGTTACCCAACCAGTTTGAACTGTAGTTGTAGGTGCGGATGCTGAAACTTCAGTTTCTTCAGCATGTACAACAGTTGTTGTATGGCCAAAAGAAAAGGTTAGTAACATAGCATAGATACATAAAAAATGCTTTTTCATTTCTGTCCCCCTTATTCACAATTATTTTAGTTAGTTTGTAGATAAAATCAACATAATTTTATGCAATAAAAAATATATCATTTGAAGAGGGGGTAAACTTCCTGATAAACGAAACCCATATCATATTCATCTATAAATATCAGTAGTGAATCATCTAATTGATTGATGTAGTATCAATTGCCGTTTTTATCAATGTACTACCAACCAGAACAGGTTTCCTTTACTGCTAAGGTAGTCAAGATGAACATCTA
>CALHUY010000082.1 GCA_938039295.1 uncultured Solobacterium sp. | reverse complement strand
CATCTTCTGTTGTTACCCAACCAGTTTGAACTGTAGTGGCTGGTGTAGGCGTCGTCTCTGGTTCTTCAGCACGAACAATGGTTGTTAGTGGATTAATAGAAAGACCTAGAGATAATGCAAAGATATACAACAACTGTTTTCTCATATCTGTTCCCCTTATTCACAATTATTTTAGTTAGATTGTAGATAAAATCAACACATTTTTATAAATAGCAAAAAATATCTTCTGGATGGTGGTAAGTGTATAAAAAACCATCTATATAATATATATGAAAAAGGAAGTGACTCCCTGCGTTAGTTTATTGAATTATTATTGAAATATTTTTTTGTACTTCAAAGTTTTATTTATGAAAATTTTATTGGTACGATAGATGTTCTAACTTACTTTGATGATATTTGTCTAATTTTGGAATTATTATATGTGTCATACTATTATTGCGGATAATACTAGAAGTAATTTTAATCAAAAAAGACTTGGCTTTCATCGAATAAGTCAAGTCTTTTAATAAAATGTATTTGTATGAATACTATGATGTGAATATTATGCCGGCTGATAAATACCGAATGCATCAAAGTAGTATACTGTTCCACCAATGGTGATACTACGATTACTTACCATTGCACCATCGTCATCTAAGTAATACCAATTACCATTATAAGATAACCAGCCATGTTGCATTAGCTTATCTGGGCCGAAGTAGTACCAATTGCCATTAAAGAATTGCCAGCCAGTTTGGTATTCCATATTAGAATTTGCGAAGTAATATCCTTTGGTAAATTCAAAGAAAATACCATTAATCAAACTACCATCTGCGCCGAGAAGAAGTTGTATGTGTTCATAAGTAAAAAGTCCTGTCTTCATGTTTCCGTTAAATAACATATACCAATGCCCATTAATATTTCTTAAACCATATTCTCTAATTCCGAATTCGTTTAGATATTGATATTGGCCATCAGTAAACACCCAGCCAGTTGCCATTTCGCCAGAAGGTTTTAAATAATATTCATAATTTCCGTATTTTAACCATCCGGTGTACATATTTCCTAACACGTCAAAGCAATACCAGTAGCCGTTGATTTTTTGCCAGCCAAATTTCTGGATTCCAAATGAGTCAAGATATTGATAATGATTATTTGTGTAAACCCATCCAGTAGCCATTTCACCAGAAGGCTTTAGGTAATAATGTTGGCCTGCGTAGACAAACCAGCCTGTTTGCATATCTCCTGCTTCATCCATGTAATACCAGTGACCGTTAATTTGCTGCCAGCCAAATTTCTGGATTCCAAATGAGTCTAGGTATTGATAATGATTATTTGTGTAGACCCATCCAGTAGCCATTTCACCAGAAGGCTTTAGGTAGTAATGTATTCCTGCATAGACAATCCATCCTGTCTGCATGTTTCCATCATTACCCAGGTAGTACCAATTGTTGTTGATTCGTTGCCAGCCGAATAACTTGTCGCCTTTACTGTCGTAGTATTGGTAAATGCCGTCAGTAAGTACCCATCCAACCTTTGGCTCAGATGTTGTGTTGGTTGTTCCTTCTTCAGAAACAACTGCTGTAGGGTGGTACAATAAAAAACCGAGAAAAATAGCGCAAATACATAAGAATTGTCGTTTCATTTTTCTTCCCCCTTATTTACCCTCAATATAGTCCATTCATGCATGAAGTCAATAGGGAAAACACAAAATAATACAATGTATTATTTAGAAAATCTATAATAAAAATAATGTTTCAAATTGTACTTATATTTTACATATATTTTCAGTTTAAATTTCTATGTCAATTTCAAATTTATGACGAATATTTTTTACCTAAATCGAAGACGATAATTATCGTCTTAAGATTGCTGATTGGCATGATTTACAGGTTGCTCATTTACTAGGAATAGTCTAAAATTTATTAGATACAGAATGAGTGAACTATGACAGATATCCTACTACTTTTATTTATACTTTTACGTCCATTTTATTTTAGAGGGGCAGGGCAGGTGCAGCCTGCTGATGGTTTACTCATGCTTTATTTTTTTTGCAGGGTATATAAGGATGTAAAAACAGAAAGATTGATACCGAATTTAAAGAAGAATAAGTTGCTCTATATCTTCCTTGTATTAGCGATTATGATTAATGCTTTCTATCATAAAGTTGTACCGGATCCAAGATTTATGTATTCATCTTTGTATCTTGTGTATATCGGTGTAACTGTTTATTCCTACGATAGTGGTGTAAGTCGTTTATTAATTGATAAAATTCGTTATACATTATATGTAAATTTAGGAATACAGTTATTGGTATATTGTAATGGCTTTGGCCGTATCTACTATGAACTCTGGGAGAATGGTGCGACACGATACATGGGTACGTTTACCGATCCAAATCAATTGGGTTTCTATGTGTTTATTATTCTTGTATTTGCATATCTCACCAAACATAAAAAGATTGATAACTACTTATTTCCTATTTCTACAGTCGTTGGTATCTTCCTTGCTTTACAAAGTAAGTCCTTATCGGCATTATTAGGATTATTTGTACTATACGTTTTAGTGCTACTTCGATTCGTGAGTGTGAAGTTAAAATTGAGTAAGGCAGCGTTATGTGTGGGATTGGTTCTTGTGACTAGTGGTGTTGGATATTATTTCTGGCCATCCGCAGACTTCCGTCTTGAAAATGTGGAGTATACGACAGTGAACCGCATTCGCTATAAATTATTTAAAGTAATTTATGCGGATGGTATTAAAGATATCTTGCGTGAACGTGCTGCTGAAAAGATACTAAACTATCCAGAGTACTTTATCTATGGTGCAGGGGAAGGAAATTACGAGCGTTATTATCCAGAACCTGTAAACGAAATCCATTCTTCGTTTGTAAACCTGTTCTTCTCTTATGGAATCATTCCATTCACAATTTTGGTGGCATGGTTTAAAAAGAGGTTAAAAGGACTAAATGTAGTAAGTTGGATTTGTTTTATTTCGATTTTGGTAGAAACTACGTTCTTAGTGAACTATCGTCAAGCTTTATTCTGGGTTGTATGGATTACATTGTTCTATCTCAATGAAGATCGAACCAATATGGAATCCATCAGCAATCACTAGACTAGTTTGAATATGTGAGAAAATGTGAAATAAATAGGTAATTTTTGATATACAGTGATGTGTTGTATAATCACTATGGTAAAATTTAACTGGAGTAGACATATGTCAGAAAAAAAGAAAAAGAGTAAACTGAATATTTCCTTGGTGGCTTGGCTGATTGCCTTTGCTGGATGTATTCTCTTTGATACAGTTGTTTTTAGATTAGCCTTCCTTCCACTTCGTTGGAGAGCAATGATTATTGTTGGGTCATTAGCGATTGTAATGCTCGCTTTGATTCTTTCTTTACTGCGTTTTAAGTATAGAAAGCTTCAAAAAGAGGATGGAAGAATCGTAAAGAAAAAATCTAGAAAGAATTACTTGGTATTGGCATTCAATGCCATTTTAGCAGTGGCATTTACTATTTCTTCGGTTTATATCTACAATACAAACCGTAGTTTAATGAATGTATTAAATGCAAATAACGCTTCTAATACAACACATTATGAAATTGTTGCGTTGAAATCAGAATATAAGGAACAACATAAAGATGTGTTCCAGGACACAACAACTTCAGATAAAATCAAGGATTACTTCGATAAAACAATCGCAGCACAATCTGCTTCTGATCAAAAGAACCAGGAAAAAGCGATTGCTTGGATTGATGAGACTCTTGATACAAAACTCAAATTTGATAAGAGAAAGACAATTATTAATGCGGTTGAGGCTCTCTATAATAATGAAGTTTCAGCTCTACTCATTAATACAACATATAAGTCAGCTTTAAAGAATTATAAAAAGTTTAGTAATTTCCAAAATGAGACAGTAGTTCTTGCAACTATTGATATCGAAGCGGAGGTCGTAAAGAAACCTAAGGCTGCTGATACTGCTCCATTTACGGTGTTTGTTGGTGGTAATGATGATTATGGAGAGTTACTACCAGAGGGTCGTTTCGACGTAAATATGATGGTTACTGTTAATCCAAAGACACGTCAGATTTTAATTGGTTCGTTTGCACGTGATTCATATGTACCTAACGTAGCACTCGGTGGATATGATAAGTTAACGCATGCGGGTGTAATGGGTGTACAGAACGCAGTAGATACGATTAATAACTACTATGGTACAAATGCAGAAGATTATCTCATTGTAAACTTCTCAACATTCTTGAATATTATTGATAAGTTGGGTGGTGTTACAGTTTACAATCCTAATGAATTCACAGGCTATTGGACAGGTGATTACTTCCCTGCGGGGGAAATTACATTGGATTCCACACTGGCACTTGAATATGTGCGTGAAAGATATAATTTGCCAGATGGTGATTTAGGTCGTAATGCACATCAACAGATTGTATTAAAAGCAATCATTGAAAAACTAACAAGTCCAGCAATGATTCCACACTTTGCAAGTATCTTAGATTCACTTGCGGGGTCCTTCTTAACAAATGTGGATGTATCTAAGATTAATCAGTTAGCTGCACAGACACTTGATGAAGGCATTAAGTGGGAGATTATTACAGCTCACGTTGGTGGTGTAGATGGGATGGAATATACAGCCTCTGCACCAAGTGAGTTGCTATCTGTTGTTTATCCTGACCAAGCTGAGAAGAATGCATATCAGTACCAATATAATCTCATGATGAATGGACAACCGATTCCAACTGAGAATACACCAGCCAATACAGAATCAACTACGGATTCCAAAACGACTGGTGCTACAACTGGAACAGTTACAATTAAGGTAGATGCATTAAATATTAGAAGTGCACCAAGTGTTAATGGTGCAGTTGTAGGTACTGCCGCAAGGGGACAAAAGTTCTACGTAAAAGAAACAAAACAAGCAGATGGATATACTTGGTACTGTATTCAAGACAACCAATGGGTTGCGGACCAAAATGGTACACTATTAACATTCACAAGCAATTAATCGGAGGATTATATGAGTACTAGGATTTTAATTACAGGCGCTGGATCCTACATTGGTGAAAAGGCAAAAACCTATTTGACCGAAAAGTATGGATATCAGATTGATACAATTCCAACACAGAATTATGAACCGAAAAAAGAAGACTTTATGGGTTATGATGTTGTATATAACGTGGCAGGAATTGCACATATTAAAGAGACAGATGAAAATCGCCAACTTTATTATGTAGTAAATCGGGATTTAGTAGTTAAAATCGCAGAATGCGCAAAAGCAGCAGGTGTAAAGCAATTCATTATGCTAAGTACAATGTCTGTTTATGGTAAAACAATTGGTCATATCACAAAACAGACAAAAGAAGATCCTCAAAATGCATATGGAAAATCCAAACTAGAAGCAGATCATCTGATTTCTAAGTTGGTAGATGAAAACTTCAAGGTAGCTATTCTAAGACCACCTATGATCTATGGAAAGGGCTGCAAGGGAAATTATCAGAGTTTACGCAAATTTGCGCTAAAGTCACCAATTTTCCCAAATTATACAAATAAGAGAAGTATGTTATTTGTAGATAACTTATCCGAATTTGTGCATCAGGTTATTACAAACCAGATGGAAGGAATCTTCTTCCCACAGAATAAGGAATATGTAAATACAAAAGAAATGGTTGCAGCAATTGCGAGAATTCATGGTAAAAAGATTTGGTTTACAAAATTATTTAATCTATTTATTAAAAATATACAAAAAGGTATTGTTTCAAAGGTGTTCGGTGATTTAACTTACGAGCAAGTTGATTTGGTAGATTGTTATAACTTCCAAGAAACAATTGAGAAAACGGAAAACTAAAATAACAGTACGGAGGATGTTATGGAACAGAACAATAAAACAATCTTAGATTTTGATGAGGATATGGAATTAGACCTAAGAAAGTTAATCAGCAATATTTTCAAGAAGAAATTCTGGATTATTGGTGCTGCTATTTTAGGTATGGTCGCTGGTATCGGATTTGCAAAGCTTACTAAGAAGCCAACATATGAAGCAAATTTTGCGATGTATATTATGCCGGAGAAAGATGAAAAGCAAATCATGCCGGATGAGAGTGCAGATGTAATCTTAAAGGTAAATACAGCAGCTGAACTATTAAAGAGTGGCGAAGTCTTAGATGAAGTGATTAAGAATGCAAATCTTGAAATGGATGCAGCACAGATGGTGCGAAATAGCAATGTGAAAACAGCCGTAAAGGTATCTACTCAGATTGTTGAAGTATCAGTTGTCATGCCAAATGAGAAGACAACCGCAGAAGTAGCGAAGATACTTGCAGAAATAGCTCCAGAAAAGATTACAGAACTTATGCAAGGGGAAGCTACAGTTAAAGTTGTAACAGCTCCTGGTAAGGTTCGTGTTACACCAGTTTCACTAAAGAGTTATGGTCTAAAAGGCTTTATGGCAGGATTTGGATTATCTTTCTTAATCGTAGTTGCCTTAGCGTTGTTTGATCATCAGTATCCAAAGAAAAAGTCTGATGAATAACTAAGGAGGCTTGTAAGAATAGTATGAAGAAAAATAGTTTACTATCCAGCATACTAAATAAGATCCAACACGTTTCGATTGCGATGGCTCTTTTAGATGCGGCAATCATTGCAGGAAGTTATTTTTTTGCATTAATGATTCGCTTTGATTTCCATTATTCATGGATTGATCGTTATTACACAACAGGGTATGCCAGTGTCATTATTTGGTATATCCTCATTGACGTTATAATGTTAAATATGTTCCACCTATACCAATCAGTTTGGAAGTTTGCTGGTGCGTACGAATTATTACGTTCTGTGTATGCATGGGTATTTGCACAGATTGGTGTAGTGATTGTTTATTTTATTACACGTATTCAGATGCCTGTTTCTTTCTATATCATCGGTGGTTTAATGTCCTTCGGATTCACTACGATGGTGCGCTTTATGTATCGTGCGCTCAGTGTATTCAAAGACTATGGTGTATCTGATGATGCAATCGTTGAAAGAGTTATGGTCGTTGGTGCTGGTGCTGCAGGACGTGAAATTATTCAGGAATACATGCACAGTACTTCTTTGAAGGCTAAGGTATTCTGTGTTGTGGATGATGATGCACGCTTGGTTAAGAAGTATATCAATGGCGTTCCAATTGAAGGAACACGTGAAGATATCCCGGAATTAGCAAATAAATATGATATTAACAAGATTATTCTAGCGATTCCATCTGCTCCTAAGAGAGTTCAGAAAGAAATCCTAGATATATGTTCTTCAACTTCTTGTCGTGTACAGACTATTCCTGGTGTCTATCAGTTGTTAAATGGTACTGTATCCATCAAGAATCTAAGAGATGTTGATGTAGAAGACTTATTGGGTCGTGATACAGTTGAAACAGACTTATCTAAAATTGGTAATTTTATCAAAGATAAGGTTGTATTAGTCACTGGTGGTGGCGGAAGTATTGGTTCTGAGTTATGCCGTCAGGTTGCTGAGAAACAACCAAAAGCTTTGATTATCTTCGATATTTTTGAAGGAAATGCATATTGGATTCAACTTGAGTTAAAGAAGAAGTATGGTAATTCCTTAAACTTAATTACTTTAATTGGTAGTGTTCGTAACATGTCTCGTCTTGATAGCATCATGGATGAATACAAGCCAGATATTATCTTCCATGCGGCTGCACACAAACATGTTCCACTAATGGAAGATAGCCCTAACGAAGCAATCAAAAACAACGTTATGGGTACATATAATGTTGCGGATGCCGCAATCCGTCATAACGTAAAGTGGTTTGTGTTGATCAGTACAGATAAGGCGGTTAACCCTACAAATATCATGGGTGCTTCTAAGCGTCTATGTGAAATGATTATTCAGATGATGAACCGTCGTTCTCATCGTTTAGCACAAGAGAAGGGCTTAACACAGTATACAAAGTTCTCTGCTGTTCGTTTCGGTAATGTATTAGGATCAAGTGGATCTGTTATTCCATTATTTAAGAAGCAGATTGAAGCTGGTGGACCTGTTACAGTTACAGATAAGAATATTATCCGTTACTTCATGACAATTCCTGAAGCAGTAGCCTTAGTATTACAAGCAGCTTACTATGCACAGGAATATGATGGAGATGTATTCGTATTAGATATGGGTGATCCAGTGAAGATTGACGATATGGCAAGAAAACTCATTCGTTTATCTGGTTATATCCCAGATGTTGATATTGAAGTGAAGTATACAGGCTTACGTCCAGGTGAGAAGCTCTATGAAGAGCGCTTGATGGATGAAGAAGGTATGCAGACAACCGAAAATAAGATGATTAGTATCGGTCATCCTATCTCCATGGACGATGAAGAGTTCATGGTACAATTAGAAGAACTAGAAAAGGCAGCCAATTCTGAATCATCAAATATTAAGCAAATTGTTTCAAATATCGTACCTACATACGTACCAAAAGATTAGTGACTAAGTGATAGTGGAGGGAATATGAATCAAAAACATACACTTACATTCAAACAGAAATGTTATTTACCAATAAAGAGATTGATAGATTTAGTTCTGTCTGTATGCGGATTAATCGTATTATCTCCATTATTGATTGCGATTGTGATAGCGATAAAATTAGATTCTAAAGGTCCAGTTATCTTCAAACAGAAGCGTGTTGGTAAGAATAAGACATACTTTAATATCTGGAAGTTTAGAACAATGCGTACAGATGCCCCTAAGGATATGCCAACGCATCTATTATCTTCACCAGATGCGTATATCACAAAGATTGGTAAGTTCTTGCGTCAAACAAGTTTAGATGAGCTACCACAGATTCTACAGATTGTAGTTGGTAAGATGTCTATCATTGGACCACGTCCAGCGTTATGGAATCAATATGATTTGATTGAAGAACGTGATAAATATGGTGCTAATGATATTACTCCTGGTCTAACTGGTTGGGCACAGGTAAATGGTAGAGATGAATTAGAAATTCCTGTTAAGGCAAAACTCGATGGTGAGTATGTTGAAAAGATGGGATTTATGATGGACTGTAAATGCTTTATTATGACAATCTTCAGTGTCGCAAGACACGATGGGGTTGTTGAGGGTGGTACAGGTACTCTCAAAGATAAGTCAAAATAAATTGAGGATTAAATGGAAAGAAAAGTATTGATTGTGACTACAATTGCATCGATGATTAAGTACTTCTGTATGCCATTAATTGATTTACTTCAAAAGATGGGCTATGAAGTACAGGTTGCGTGTAATTTTGTGGATGGAAACAATATCTCTGGTGAAGAGATTGCTGATTTTAAAAAGGAACTAACAGAAAAGAATGTGGTATATTACCAAATTCCTTTTTCACGTAAAATCACAGATCCTAAAAATTATCAGTGCTATAAGCAATTAAAGGGAATCGTCAAACAAGAAAAGTTTTCCTTTATCCATTGCCATACACCAATTGCCAGTTTAATCGCAAGACTTGTGGGACGTAGTACACATACAAAAGTAATGTATACAGCACATGGTTTCCATTTCTTCAAAGGTGCTCCAAAGAAAAACTGGGTATTACTGTATCCAGCAGAGTGGTATGCGTCATTTATGACGGATATCCTAATTACAATCAATCAAGAAGATTACATGCGTGCAAAGAATCATATGCATGCAAAACATACGATGTATATACCTGGTGTAGGCATCGATTTAAATAAATTTGGCAAAGCAGAAATCGATGTACAAAAGAAACGTTCAGAATTAAATATTCCTGTGGATTGTACATTACTACTTAGCGTTGGTGAACTCAATGAGAATAAGAATCACCAACGTGTCATCCATGCATTAACACAGCTTCCAGAGAATGTACATTATGCAATTGTTGGTATTGATCATTTAGATGGCTATAACCAAAAACTTGCAGAAGAGCTAAAAGTGGCAGATAGGGTACATATACTTGGATATCGTAGAGATGTATCAGAAATCTATGCGATGTCAGATATCTTTGTATTCCCATCCTATCGTGAGGGATTATCTGTTAGTTTAATGGAAGCGATGGCAACAGGACTACCATGTGTCGTTAGTAAGATTCGTGGAAATTCAGATTTAATCGATGAAAGTCGTGGAGAACTGTTTGATCCATTCTCTACAGAAAGTTGCTTACATGCAATTCAAAAAGTTCTTGATGGTGATTGGGCTAGTTACAAAGCATCCAATCAAGCATTTATTCAAAACTTCTCTTTAGAAGCAGTCATGGAGAAGATGAAGGAGATTTATTCATTAATCGAGAAAGATTAAGTAAAGGAGGATTGAATGAGTCAGTATAAAGTATCTGTAATTATGGCCAGTTACAATGGCGAAAAATATATTAATGATGCGATTCAATCTCTTTTAGACCAAACATTCCAAGATTGGGAGTTGGTTGTTTGTGATGATTGTTCAACGGATAACACATATCAGATTCTAAAAGGGTATGCAGAAAAGTATCCAGATAAATTCCAAGTTCTTCATAATGAAAAGAACTTGCGTTTAGCTGCGTCTTTAAACCGTTGTATTGAATATACACGTGGTGAATATATTGCACGCATGGATGATGACGATGTTTCATTACCAGAGCGTTTTGTAAAAGAAGTTGCGTATTTGGATGCTCATCCAGATGTATCTCTTGTATCAGCCAATATCAAGTTATTTGATGAAGATGGTATTTGGGGTGTCAGAAAGTGTTCTGTCGAACTCAATGCTCGCAATATCTATCGTTATCATCCTATTGTTCATCCAACCGTGATGATTCGCAAGAAAGATCTTGTGGAAGTAGGTGGATATACAGTTTCACCTTTAACAAGCCGTACAGAGGATTATGATCTTTGGTGCAAGTTAATGTATGCCAATAAGAAGGCATACAATCTAGACGAGATTGTTTTAAACTATCGTGAAAATAGAACTTCAATGAAGAAACGTAAGTTCCAATTCCGCGTTGACGCATGTAAACTAGCACTTCATTGGAGAAAGAAATTAGGATTACCTGTCAGTGAAAACTACTATGCATTCAAGCATATTCTTCACGGACTCGTTCCACAGGCACTTATCCGTTACTATCATAAGAGAAAGTTTGGTAAGAACCTATGATGCCTAAGATTCATACAACAAAGTATCGAGTGGTTGGGGTATATATCAACTTAGTGTTACTCGCATTGAGTTCATTTATGACCTTTGGGCTCAAAATAGATAGTATCCGCTTTTGGGGAGCTTACGGTCTTTTTGTTAGTATTGTTTTGTTTATTACATATGCAGTGATTAATCAAAAAATCTTCACTGCATTCTCTTTATTTTTTATCTCATTCTGTGTTTTCCAATTTGGGCAGTTTTATTTGTATGGACTAGGAATCAAATATGATTATGTATTTGAACATCCATTCTATTCTAAATTTGCATTGGAAAAACACATGTGGATTGTTGTGAAGTTTACATTATTATCAATTCAAGCTCTTATGCTTGCGGGTGTATTAGTTGGTGTGAAAGAACATCAATTTGTATTAACTGAACAGACAAATACATACCATTTGAAGAGAATTGGTAAATTGTTATTCTGGATTTCTATGCCTGCATCAATGATTATGACTGCTGTGCAAGTATTATTTGCGGTTCGCTATGGTTATGAAGCACTTCGAACCGGTAGCACGGGTGCAATATTGGGTAGTCTAGGTATCTTTAATCGTCTATCTATTTTCTATACACCATCCTTGATTTTATTGTGGATATTAAACACAAATAAAAAGAAAACACAAATCATCTATGAATTATTGATGATTGTTCATATTCTTGCGTACCTTGTGATTGGTCAACGAACAATTGGGCTTGGTCTAGCGGGTACACTCATGTTAATGAAGATGAATAACGCTAAGAAGATGAAGTTTAGTACAATTCTAATTATTATCTTTTTAGGAGTTGGTTTGATGGGCTTATCCAATTATCTTGCGAATGCACGTTTAGCAGGTGGTGGAGATGTAGCTGGCTCAAGATCAATTTTGAGTGGTGTAATTAACTTTATAGGAAGCTGCGGATGGTCTTGTTTCCCATTGATGGTCGTTGTTGGAGCGTCACCAAATTCAATGCCATTTACCAATGGTCTATCTTACTTGGCATCTATCATGGGTTTCTTCCCGACATTTGCTGATCCAAGTGGACTTTTACGAACAATTACGGACTCTGTAAATGAAGGTTGGTTAACCACATATACAAAAGCAACTTTCGGTATTGGTTATAGTTTAACTGCTGAGGCATATCATAACTTTGCATGGTTTGGAGTCATCGCAATATTCTTTATTGGTGTAATTGTGGCACTGATTCTGAATTGTACAAAAGAAAAACTTTCTCCATTCCGTTACTATGTACAGATGTCAATGACATATGCGTTATTTACATTGCCACGTAGAGGAATCTATGACTTGTTTAATTACCTGTTCTACTTTGTATTTGTGTTCTGGTTGTTAAGAAAAATCAGTATAGCAATCGATGCGAAAAAGCCAGTAACAGAGTAAGGAGGATTCATGAGTAACATCAATGAACGTGTTGGTAGTGCCGCAAAGTGGTCTATCTTCACAGAAATTATTGTAAAAATTATATCTCCAATCACAAATATGATTTTGGCACGTATCTTAGTGCCTGAAGAATTTGGTGTTGTTGCGACGGTGACGATGATTGTATCGTTTGCGGATATTTTTACAGATGCAGGCTTCCAGAAATATGTTGTCCAGCATCAATTTAAAACAAAAGAAGATGAGGATTTATCCATCAATGTTGCATTCTGGACGAATATTACAATCTCAGTATTGTTGTGGTTGCTAATATTCCTGTTTGCCGAACAGATTGCGACGGTTGTTGGTAATCCTGGTATGGGTAAAGTGATTTATATTGGTGCAGCGATTCTACCGATGACATCCTTCAGTAGTATCCAAGCCGCAATCTTTAGAAAGAATTTAAACTACAAGGAATTATCTTTTATCCGTATTATTGTTAAGTTTATTCCATTAGTTGTGACAGTTCCTCTTGCCTTGATGAAGTTCTCCTATTGGGCACTCATCATCGGGAATATTGCTGGTGAGTTATGTAATACATTATTACTAACATACTTCTCAACATGGAAACCTCGTTTAATTTATCGTGTTGAGAAACTAAAGGAAATGTTGCATTTCTGTATGTGGAGTTTGATGGAAACAATCTCGTCATGGTTAGTTACAAACTCTGGTATTTTCGTTCTTGGAACATTGTTCTCTCAGTACTACTTAGGTATTTATAAGACAGGTACAACCATGGTGGCCCAGATTACTTCATTAATCTCTGGAGCAACTATCAGTGTATTGTTTGCTGGTTTATCACATGTGCAACATAACTATGATGAATACAAGAATCTATATTTTAAATTCTTAAAGATGATTGGTATTCTCGTAATTCCACTTGGTGCAGGTATTTTAATGTATGGAGATGTCGTACGTAGTATCTTACTGGGTAGTAAGTGGGGGGATGCAGATTTGTTAATCGCATTATGGGGCTTTGTCCTTGCGGAAAGTGTAATCTTTAATGATATGAGTGGTGTTGTTACTTTATCGAAGGGACAACCAAAGCTCATCTTCTTCTCCAATATGGTACAAGCAGCAATCTTAATACCATCGCTATATTTTGCGGCACAGTATGGATTTACTGCAGTTGTAATCGTCAGTTGTATTGTTCGTTTACAGTTGCCTATCATGCAGACAATTATCGCTTCAAGAATGTCTTATATTTCCATTAAGGATATCTTCTTGGAGCTTAAAAACTATATCTTATCTACTGTAGTGATGGTTGCCTTTGCGTTTATCTCTCGCAACTATTTAGCAGGATATATTAATGTTTATATATCAATTGTATTATGTATTGTGATTTATTTTGGATGTCTCTATATGATTCCTGATTCCAGACAAGAACTTGTTGGATATGTGAATATGATTAAGAGAAGAGGGAGAAAATAAATATGAAGATTATTAGTTGTGCAAGTTATTACGGTACTGGCTCTAGTGCAATCACAGATTTTCTCTCTGAATTTGATAATATCTGTTCGATGACAAACTATGAATTCCGATTTGTGCAAGATCCGGATGGTATTTCAGATTTAGAGTATAACCTCGTTGAAAATCACAACAGACATAACTCAGGACATGCATTAAAGAGATTTAAAAAGTTAGTTGATTTTAATGCAGGCACATTCTTTAATCATCGCTATGAATCATTCTTTGATGGTCAGTATAAGAAATTATCTTATGAATATATTGACGCATTGACAGATTTTACATTTAAGGGATATTGGTTCTACGATTTATATGATCGTGGAAGAGTATTCTATTATTCAAAACTACTTCCAAGCAAAATATTGCGGAAGTTAAAGATGATGGATCCTGAAAGTTCTACTTTAAATGAGCTTCCAAATGAAATTACATACTGTTCTAAACCAACAGAAGAAAAGTTCTTAAACTGTACACGTGAGTATATTGATAAGTTATTGGGTGTTGCTAACAAGAACAATATGCCTATGGTAATGGTGGACCAGATTGTGCCGCCATCAAACCTAAACCGTTACTTAAGATATTTCAATGATATTCAAGTAGTTGTTGTAGAAAGAGATCCACGCGATATCTATTTACTTGCAAAGTATAAGTGGAAAGACAGAGTAATTCCTGTAGATTCTCCAGAAGTATTCTGCAAGTGGTACGAATACACAAGAAGTCATCGTAAGACGGAACACTATAACCCAGAAAAGGTTATTCTAGTTCAGTTTGAAGATTTGATTTATCACTACGATGATACAACAAAGCGTATTATTGATTGGTTAGGTTTAGATGAAAGTCAACATACAAGAAAGTTTGCAGGATTAAATCCAGCAAAATCCATCAAGAATACACAACTTTGGAAACAACATCCTGAATATGTAAAGGAAGCAGACTATATTAAGGAACATCTAAGCGAATATATCTACGATTTCCCGGAGGAAGTATGAAGAAGATTTGCTTCGCATTCAATCATTTAGAATATTCTGGTGGTGTCTCTCGCGTTGCGATTGGGATTGCAAATCATTTAGCTGAAAATGCAAATGTGGAAGTAACACTAAGACCGTTATTTAAGTATGAAAAGTCAATTGTATCACAATTGAATCCAAAAATTATTGTGCGTCCTTTATTTGGTTTTTACTTTAGAGGGTTTGCCCAGATATTGGAGAAGTTGCCTAAGAAATTCATTCATAATATGGTATTTGATCGGAATTATGATATAGAAATTGGATTCCAACATGGTCTAGCAACTGTTGCGGCAGGTTCATACGATGAAAATAGAACTTCCATGAATTATGTTTGGGTTCATGGTTATGATGATCAGCTACAATATCTAAAGTATTATCAGAAAGCAGATTGCGTCATTTGTGTATCAAAGTTCAATGCAGACCGCTTATATGAAGAGTCTAATCATACAGTGAAGACAGAATACTGTTACAATCCAATCGATGATCAAAAGATTGTTGAAGCTGGTAAAGAAGAAGTGACAGATATACCAACTATAGAAGGATTGAAGTTTATCTCAGTAGGGCGTCTAAGTGCAGAAAAGGGTTTTGATCGCTTAGTGAACTGTTTTGCGAAATTAAAGAATCAATATCAATTCCATTGCATATTAATTGGAAATGGGCCTCAGTATGAACAACTACAAAAGCAAATTGAACAACATGACTTACAGTCATATGTAACGTTGCTTGGAGAGCGTAAGAATCCTCATGCATATACTGCAAAGTGTGACTTATTTATCTGTTCTTCATACGCGGAAGGCTATAGTACAACTTGCACAGAAGCGATTATGTTAGGAGTACCTGTGTTATCTACAAAGGTTAGTGGTGCTGAAGAGATTATTTTAGAAGCAGAATCTGGTCTTGTTGTAGAAAATTCTGAGGAAGGCTTATTAGAAGGCCTAGAAAAGATTTTAAAGAATCCATCTCTCATTACAGAATGGAAGAATACAATTACTATAACAAAGTCTCATTTCTCTTATGAAACAAGAGTAAAGAAATTAGATGAACTGCTAGGAATTGAGTAGAATAAGCAATAAATGGTAATGTATATAGTCTCTAAAAATAGAGCAAATATACATTCCTTTTTTATTAGAAGTGGTTGACGAGTAGTAGAGAGTATACTATACTTACTTTGTTCAAAAAATACTAAATGGAGAATATTATGAACGATATCCAATCTAAAATATTATGTAATCTCAAAGAAAATGAGCTACTTTCCCAAAGGCAACTTGCTAAGAGTATTGGTGTTTCACTCGGTATTATCAACCGAGAATATAATGAATTAATTTCTTCTGGGTTTATTACAGAAGAAGGGCGCTTAACAAAAGAAGCGCTAAAGAATATCAAGAATAACCAACCAAAACAGGCAATCATCTTGGCTGCAGGATATGGTCAACGTATGGTACCTATCAATATGGATAAGCCTAAGGGATTGTTAACTGTATATGGAGAAACACTAATTGAACGCTTGATTCACCAGCTACATGAGGTTGGTATCACAAAGATTTATGTAGTTGTAGGATACATGAAAGAAGCTTATGAATTTTTGATTGACCAATATGATGTTGAACTTATCATCAATCGAGAATATGCGACGAAGAATAATCTGCATTCTCTAGTACAAGTTTCAAATCATTTGGATTGTAGTTATATTGTGCCATGCGATATTTGGTCTTCTTCTAATCCATTCTCTATGCATGAATGTAATTCATGGTATATGATGAGTGATCTATCTGATCCAACTTCTGAATTACGCGTAAATAAACAATTCCATATCGTATTAAAAGATAAGAGAAATGAAGGAAATTGGAGTATTGGTATCGCATATATCAATCATACAGATGCGAAATGGTTAAAAGAGCGTTTGGTTTCTATGTCAGAGAAAACACGCTATGATAACTCCTTCTGGGAAGATTGTTTATTTGAAGGAGAAGGATATCGTATTGGTGCGAAATTAGTTCGTCATGAAGATGTTCATGAAATCAACACATATGAAGACTTACGTGATATTGACGAAGAGTCTGAAAATCTAAAGTCAGATACGATTTCTGTTATTGCAAAGGCATTACATACAAATAATGCAGAAATTAAGAATATTCAGATTTTAAAGAAGGGAATGACAAATCGTTCATTCTTATTTGAATGTCAAAACCAAAAATATATCATGCGTATTCCAGGAGAGGGAACAGATAAATTAATCGACCGTAAGAAAGAGGCAGATGTGTATCGTACATTAGATGGCAAGCACATCTGTGATGATGTTATCTATATTAACGAGAAGAACGGATATAAGATTACAAAGTTTATGGAGAATTCACGAGTATGTGATGCTAGTAGTCAAGAAGATTTGCGTGCATGTATGAAAGTTCTTCGTGCTTTCCATAATCAAAATCTACAAGTAAAACATACATTTGATTTGTTTGGACAGTTAGAATATTACGAAAAGTTATGGAATGGAAAGAAATCAATTTATCAAGATTACGAAGTAACAAAGAAACATATACTATCGTTACGACACTTTGTTGAAAGTAACACAAAGAGAAAGACACTAACACATATTGATGCAGTCCCAGATAACTTTATGATTCAAACATTAGAAAATGGTAAGCAAGATATTCGCTTGATTGACTGGGAATATGCAGGCATGCAAGATCCTGATTTAGATATTGCAATGTTTAGTATCTACTCACTCTATGAACGTGAGCAGATTGATAATTTAATTTCTATTTATTACGAAAATAAAGTGGATTTGGTTACAAAGTATAAGATTTATGCATATGTAGCAATTGCCGGATTACTATGGAGTAATTGGTGTGAATATAAGCGACTATTAGGTGTTGATTTTGGTGAGTATTCACTGAAACAGTATCGCTATGCAAAAGTATATTACCGCATAGTTCAAGAAGAATTTCTAAGTCATCAAAAAGGAGAAAAAGATGAATAAGATTACGAGGGCGATTATTATGGCAGCTGGTAAGGGCACAAGAATGCATCCAATTACAGAAACTTTACCTAAGCCACTCATTCGTGTTCATGGCAAAAGAATGATTGATACTATCATCGAAGCCTTACATGAAAATGGTATCTATGAAATTTACGTAGTCGTTGGGTATTTAAAGGAAGCATTTCAAAATCTACCAAATGAAATAAAAGGAATAACACTCATTGAAAATCCGTACTTTGATACCTGCAATAATATCTCATCATTGTATGTCGCAAAAGAGTATATCTCTAATGCAATTATCATTGATGGTGATCAGATAGTAACTGATTCTACAATTCTCTCTTCTGAATTTGAAAATTCAGGTTATAACTGCGTATGGCAAGAGAATGACTCTAAGGAATGGATGTTAACACTAGATGATCACTACAAAGTGCTATCTTGTAGCCGTACAGGGGGGCATCATGCATGGCAACTTTATGGAATCTCACGTTGGACAAATGAGGATGGTATCCTTTTAAAAGAGTTGTTAGAACTAGAGTTTGTTGAAAAAAAGAATACACAAATTTATTGGGATGATATCGCAATGTTTGAACATTTTGATAAGTTCAACTTACAGGGTTATCCAATGAATCCTGATAGTGTAAAGGAAATTGATTGTTTAGATGAGTTAATTGAAGAAGATGATAGCTACTGTAGCTATCGGGGGGCTTAATGTATGAAAAAGAAAATAGACTGGGTCGTAACCTTAGTACCATTAATATTTATTCTTTTCTTAGCTGTTGTTTTCTTTGTATTTCCAAATGCATCAAATGAAACGGTGAGTCAGATTCGCTTCTTCTTTGGAGATACATTTGGCAGTTACTATTTAATCATTGGATTGGGTTTCTTTTTGGGATCGATCTATATCGCATATTCAAAGTATGGTCAAATTCGTTTAGGTGGACAAAGTGAAAAACCTAAATATAGTTTCTTCAACTGGGGTGCCATGATGTTTACTGCAGGTCTTGCGGCAGATATTCTGTTCTACTCTTTCTCTGAGTGGATTTTATATGCAAGCAATGCACATATTGAAAAACTTGGTATGGAAGAATGGTCTAACGTATATCCTTTATTCCACTGGAGTTTTATTCCATGGAGTTTCTATCTTGTATTAGCGGTTGCGTTTGGATTCATGTTGCATGTACGTAAGGTAAATCGTCAGAAGTTCTCAGAAGCATGTCGTCCACTTTTAGGTAAGCATATTGATGGCTTCCTTGGTAAGTTAATTGATTTATTTGCAGTATTTGCCTTACTTGCAGGTACGGCAACTACATTTACACTTGCGACACCATTAATGACAAGTATTATTGCAAAGCTATTCCATATCACAATTAGCGAGACTATACTTACAATTATCATTATTGTGATTACATGCATTATTTATACATATTCCTTACTGCATGGAATCAAGGGTGTCTCCTTCCTTGCGAATTTATGTATTTACTTATTTGGAGCATTATTAGTAATATTCCTATTATTTGGAGGACAATTCCGTAGTATCGTTGAATTGAGCGTACAATCATTTGGTAAGATGGTTCAGAACTTCTTTGAGTTATCTACTTATACTGATCCACAACGTACAACAAACTTCCCACAAGATTGGACAATCTTCTATTGGGCGTATTGGATGGTATGGAGTGTTGCGACACCATTCTTCATTGGTAATATCTCAAGAGGTAGAACCATTAAAGAAACAATTCTTGGTGGATATATTTTTGGTGTAGGTTCAACACTTATCAGTTTTATGATCTTAGGAAATTTCTCCTTTGCACAACAATTACAAGGTATTCAAAACTACATAGCAATGTATCAACAGGGTGTAAGTTTATATGAAATTATTCTAAAAGTAATTGATACAATGCCTTTAGCACCATTCATTCTGGTATTAGTACTATTAACAATGATTGCCTTCTATGCGACTTCATTTGATTCGATTGCATATACAGCTTCTTGCTATAGTTATCATGAACTAGAGGAAGGGGAACATCCACATCGATTGATTCAGTTTATGTGGTGTATTCTTCTTGTTGTATTACCAATTGCGCTCATCTTCTCACAGAGTTCAATGAGTAATCTTCAATCTGTAAGTATTATTGCGGCATTTCCGTTAGCGATAATTATGATAGTAATCTGTATCAGTTTTATCAAGGATGCAGGAAAGTTCTTAGAGAGTTTAAAGAAATAAAAAAGATAAGATATACTATTCGGAAGATGGTATATTAAATATGTTACTTGAAACAAGATTGAAGAGGGATGAGAATGAATAAAGAGACAAGTGAAAAAATTATAATTCTTAATTTTATATTGACTTGTTTAATGGTGTGTTATCACACCATTTCATTGCATGAAAGTCTCGCGCTAAACTCTTGGGACCTTAGATTCTCGCATGGTTTTGTACACATGTTTGGGACGCTGGGTAACTTTGCTATGTGCTATTTCTTCTTTGTTTCAGCGTATTTATTATTCCGAAAATATGAGTTAAAGGATTATCCAACAAAGATAAAGAAACGTATTACTTCATTATTGATACCTTACTTTATATGGCAGGCAATTATCACCATTTTGGATATTATACAAAAACAATATGTGTTTAATGTATCTGATATTCTTGCAAGAACAGTATTGATAGAGAAATTTCCACAGGATGGACCACTATGGTATGTATTAGTTATTTTTTACTTGGCAATGCTTTCACCAATTCTGCTCGTTATCTTTAAGGAGAAGAAAGTTGGATGGGCATTCATAGTAACGATTACGATTGGGATACAGCTTTTATTCAGATTGCCGTTTCAATTTGTAAAAGACTTTATACAGTTTGGATTGATGGAAAACGTCTTGTATTATCTACCTTGTTATCTTGTAGGTGCATACTTTGGCAAGTTTGAAAAAGAGTTTGATTCAAAGAAATCGATACAATATGTAATCTCGTTGATTTTTATTGCACTTTTACTCGAGGGAGTTGTTTCAACGATTTTTGTAAATATTGCTAAGATCATGTTACCGATATTAGTATTCTACTCATTACCAGCGATTCAGAATTTCAAGATGAGAAATGTTTATAATCTAACTTTCTTAATGTATGCGATTCATCAGCCACTGATATATGATTTATGGGATGTGATGAGTCAGTTCTGGATCAATCTTCATCTTCCTATCGCAATCTATAATCTGTTTGCAAGATTGATAATTCTAGCACTGACAATTACTCTATCTACATGCATTTATCATCTATTCAATCGTGTTTGTCCAAAGCTATTAGAGATATTAACGGGTGGAAGACATTCGGTCGTTCAAAGAAGAGAATTAGGGAATTAATCTTTAGGGTTAATTCCTTTTTTATTGGTGTTAGATGCCTTTAAAAACTTTGGGTGTTTTGATGTAATAGTGTACAATATTATCGTAATTAAAGAATGATAAGAATTCTATGTCAGGAGGAATCTATGAAACTACTTAGAAATATATTAATCGGTATATTAGCACTAGCGTTTGTTGGTGTTGCAATCTACTTAGGCTTTAATCAAAAAAAGCCTGAACAAAAGCCGGAAACTTCTGTTATAGAAGAAAAAGCTGAGTTAAAGCTAAAGCAAGCAAGTGTATATCAATTTGAAGATTTAGACTATCGCTTTGTAGTTGCGGATATTGAAGTAAATCATGCAGATGATTTACAGGCAAAAGATTTCGTCACAAGTGAAGGTGTTTCTTTAGCGAAGTTAGATAAATATAAGACGACATTTATAGAAAAAGAATATGACTGGAATAAGTTAAATTTAAAAGAAAAACAGCAGAACCATCAGATACGTGTATTTATCCCTGTTCTCGATAGCAAGTTAACAAAGATTACATTGACATCGGATAAGTACAAAGATATTTCTGTAGATATCGCTTTAGATACAAAAATCATTACTGATAACAAAGAATTTGTAACTGCTGCGAAGGCTACTCCTACACCTACGCCAACAATTACACCAACAGATAATACACACTATGCAATTTTTGAATTGCCAAATACAGCATTAGTCCAAAGTATTGATGGAATGGAAGTTGCGTATAGTCTTCCTTCACAAGCCCGTGTATTCGCTGTACGTTTGAAGGAAGCTAACTCCAAAAAGATTGTTGGTGCTGTATTAAATGTTACAACAGGGGAAAAAGTAAATGCAGAGGATAGTGCTGTATATTCTGTACGCTATGATAACTTACTCAATTTAAGCGTAGCAGATAAGCCAAATGCAGTATTATTGTTTGTTGTATTAGATCCTGAGAGAAGTATTGTACTAGGAAGTTGTAGTTTAACACTTACATATGAAAGTGGAGAAACTGTTGAAATGAGCGGAGAGGAAGTGACTCAATGAGGAGATGGCTCAATATATTAATATTGTGTGCTATAGGGATTTGTTTCCTTCCTTTATCTAGCATTCAAGTGCAAGCCAAAGACAAATATGCGAATTATTATGCAATGTCATGTTCGGATAATCAATACGAAGTGGATGTTGTAAATGATTCTGGATATTTTGATATGAAGGGATGTTACGCTAGTTTTGCTGAAGCGAAAACTGCGATGAAGTCTTGGGGAAATGATGCGGTTGTTCGTCATGCGGAAAGTTTTAGCCCAAGTAAAATTATTGCAATGACTAGAGGTGTAGCTTATTCCTTCCCGAATCGTAATGGTGGAGTAACACTCACAATCCAAGGTGCAGCTGGCACTTCAACGTATATGTCTGCATATCGTCAGTTAGACTATTGGGACACGCAAGCATACTATGGTGATGGTACGGGTGATGTATATGCAACCGTTACAGGTTTTGATGGAAATGTAAATCTTAGAGATATCGATTTAATTCCACAGAAATTTATTAGTTATAATCTACCAATTTATCTTGGTGGTAATGATAATACTTCTGAACATTCAGCTCCATTCTATGTACGACCACGTAGAGCGTATTATACAGTTCGCCAAAATGGAAATTATAGAGACCTTATCTTTGTGGCATATTCTAGTTACGCAGAAGGTGGCTCTGTTCCACGTACTGTTGCAGAGATTGCGGTAGGTCCTGCAGCTTCTTGGATGACAACAGGTGCTAGTTACTATTCGTATGATGATGTACGTTACTATACTGATCCATATTATTCTTATCTAGCAGGAACATATTTTAACTATTATCAATTTTTACCGCTGCGTACAAAGTCTAATATTACAGCGGATAAGTATAATGGATTTTTAGCGTCGAAGGGATATGGAACAAACAGTGTTCTTTGGGATTCAGGACAGTACTTTATTGATGCGCAGAATACCTATGGTGTAAATGCTGTCATGATTTTTGCACAGGCATGCTTGGAAGCAGCCTATGGTACTAGTTACTTCGCAAAGCAAAGATATAACTTGTTTGGATGGAATGCAGTTGATAGTGATCCAAATCGAGCAACTTACTATAGTAGCGTTGCTCAATCAATTAATGAACAAATGGGTATCCAGCTACGAAATGGATATTTAAGTACAAGAAATCGTTTTAGCTATTACGGTAGTTTCTTTGGAAATAAGGGTAGTGGTTTAAGTGTGAAATATGCATCCACACCTTATTACGGTGTATCAATTGCGGCCATTGCATATAGTTTTGATAAATATGCAAGCGGAAATGATGGTTACTTAGTAGACTATGGTTCTGCGAAGGTTGGATATATTGTTGGAGATAATATCAATGTGTATCAATCACTAACTTCAAGTACGGTTCTATATAACTCTTCATATGCATCGGGATATAATAAATTTCATTTTGTGAATGTCCTTGGTGAAAGTGGAGGATATTCTAAGATTCAATCCACAAATCATGTAGTGAATGGACAATCAATGTATACGGCTGGTAATTCATCATTGATTACCTATGACTGGAATACGAGTGTAGGATGGGTATCAAATCAGAATATCAGTTTCATAAGTATTGAACCACTTACAAAACAAGTAGGTAAAGGTGCTTGGGTGAAAGATAATTATGGTTATTGGTACCGTCATTTCGATGGAACGTATACCCGCTCTGATTGGGAATTGATAGATGGCTACTGGTATTATTTTGATGAACAAGGATACCGTAAGACGGGATTCCTAACATTAGGCACAAAGAAATATTATCTAGATGAAACATCAGGTATTATGGCGACAGGGTTTGCCAAAGTAAATGGTAAGATTTATCACTTTGATGCATATG
The DNA here is from genome assembly GCA_938039295.1 of uncultured Solobacterium sp. Classification (GTDB taxonomy): domain Bacteria; phylum Bacillota_I; class Bacilli_A; order Erysipelotrichales; family Erysipelotrichaceae; genus Bulleidia. The sequence goes on along the minus strand of CALHUY010000082.1, from coordinate 9,481 downwards.
GGGCAATGTCTGGTGGTTGGTTCCAAGTAAATAATGAGTGGTACTGGGCAAATGATGATGGTTCTCTAAAGATTGGTTGGCATGAATATTCAGGTAGAAAATATTATTTCGATGATAGTGGAATGATGAAGAAAGGCTGGGTATATACCAATAACAATCACCAATACTTGAATGCTTTTGGATTCCAAGTATTTGGCTGGTTGAAAGAAGGGGATATCAGCTATTATCTAGATACAAATGGAAATATGGTTAAAGGTGTTGCGGATATTGAAGGCAAAAAGTATTACTTTAACGATAGTGGTGCTATGCAGACAGGTTGGATTGATGCGAAACCAGGCTGGTATTGGGCAAATGATGATGGCTCTTTAAAACTTGGTTGGCAAGTCTATGCAAATCGAAATTACTATTTTGATGAAAATGGAAAAATGCAAACGGGTTGGGTAAAGACAAATAACCAGTATCAATACCTCAATGACTTTGGTATTCAGCAATTCAACTGGATAGTTGTTGATGGAGTTGATTATTATCTAGGAACAGACGGAAATAGAAAGACGGGTTGGATTCAATATCTAGACCGCAACTATTATCTTGATGATAGTGGAATGATGAAGAAAGGCTGGGTTTATACAAACAACCAATATCAATATCTCAATAACTTTGGTATTCAGCAATTTAATTGGATTGTAGTAAATGGTAAAGATTATTATCTAGGAACAGATGGTAATATGAAGGTTGGCTGGGTATATTATGGAAACTATTATTACTATCTCGATGAAAATGGTTTAATCACCAAGGGCTGGAAGCTCATTAATGGTTCGTGGTATTACTTAGATCCATTTGGACATATGTTAACAGGTTGGCAAAAGATCAATGGATATTGGTATTATCTAGGTGAAGCAACAGACGGTTCTATGAAGACTGGAACAATTTCCATTGGTGGAAGATATTATACTTTCAATAATGGAGGAGTATTAGTATCTTAATCTATATGCAGGTTAAATCAATGAAGTAAAGTAAAAGAAAGGTAGAACTTTTTTCAACCCCTAAAGTTCACCTTTTTTGATTTTAAAAATACTCGAAATTTTTGTAAAAAATTGTATTGTAAAAAATAGAATTAGTGCTACTATTTGGGTGAAAATAGAAGTATTTGTAAGACCCTTCAAGTGATACACAAATCATTGTATGTAGGAATTGCTAAAATGGTTTTAGAGTTAAAAATTCTGGCAAGTTTTTTCTCGTTTACTGATTACTGTTTTGGTTATTTTTACGTACAAAATTTCAAAGGTCACTAATGTGACATGTTTATTTATCTTTTCGAAATTAGGGGGAGGGAAATGTATGAATAAACTATTGAAATCTTTACTCGCAGCCGTAGTTATTTCCGCAATATCTGTAAAAACAGTAAATGTTTATGCAGAAGAATCAGAAGAGGGTACTAGACAGGGTCCGATAGTATCAAGTGAAGTCGAAGCAGAAATTGACGCATTATTGGAACAAGTCTATTATTACGATAAACAGGCAGGGTCAATCTGGTCTGCATATCGCGCAGCAGAGGTATCATTACAGCAAGCTTTAGAAAAGCTGACAGCTGCTGAGACTGCATTAAACGAGGCGAAGGCAGCTAATGACTTATCACACATTACTGAAATGAAAGCAATGGTTGAGTCAGAACTTAGAAAAAATAAGGAAGCTTTAGAAAAAGCAATTGCAGAGAATGCAGATAAAAGTATCATTCAGGAAAGACAAGCAGCTGTAGATCAGTTGACTGCAGAATTAGAAAGATATAACACTGAACGTACGGAAGCAGAATTAGCAACTGCTGAAGAAAACTATTCAACAGCTAAATCAGAATATGATTCTCTGTTAGTTTCTTACGATGCACTGAAACAAGAAATAGATTACTATGATCAAATACAAAGTGATCTTGCCTTACAGATTCTGGCCTTACAGGGAATTGATGGAAGAACTGGTACAATGTCAGAAGAAATATATGAGAAAATCTACGGCAAACAGAATGAATCTAACACTGAAACAAGGAAATTAGAAGAAGTAGTTGCTGAACAAAATATTGAGCCAGTAATGAAAGAAATGGCTGAAGAAGTTCATGAAGATACATTCCCAGTCACATTTACGGAATCAACAGTAGAGCATACTATCGAATTGAATGAACTTCCTGAGGGAACAAATCATCCATCCGCAGCAGTTGATTTATCAGCATTATCATTTGCGATTTTTGCTGGTGTAGGTATCTACTATGCAAGAAAGAAACATTAATCAATAACAACAAAAGTCTCCTGTTTGGAATTGCCAGCCCATTAGGAGACTTTTTCTATTTAAATAGTAAGATTGATTGGAAGTGCAACTTATTTTTTGACGAAAAAATCAAAAAAATGGGAAAAAGTAAGAAATTTCACATTTTTCTACAATTTTTGTAACAAAATCAAAAAAATTTTTAAAAATTAAAAATATGAAAAAATCGCATAAAATAAGGATATTTAACACTTTTCGTAAATTTAAAACACGAAAAATACTTGAATAGGATTGCAAATGAAAATGGAAAGTGGTTAGAATACTGCCATGATGAAAAATACTATCAAAAAACAAATGGGAATGATTGTGACTGGTGCATTATCTGCAGTATTAGTTGCAGGTTCTGTATCAATAACACATGTAAAGGCAGAAGAAACTGTCAATCCGTTCACAAGTAACGCACTACCAGTCATCACTGTAGATGCACAGGTAGAAGATCCTTATACAGCGATTAAGAACGAAGTCATTAAGCAACGTGCTTTACTCGGTGGATATGATTTGAACTATATCTCACTAGAAAAGAGTGTAGCTGATATTACTGGCTTTGATCGAAATGCAACAGGTATTCAAACTGTTACAGTGAAAGTCAACTTAGCAAGTACAGGGGATAAGGAGGTTGAAAAGAGGCTTGGATACTCCTTTGTACAGAAGGTTGTTGTAAAACTTACACAAGACAGTGCACCTGTAGTACAACTTAAGAGTGATTCCGTTACAGTAAATAACGGTGATACATTCAACGCTTCAAGTTATATTTCCTATATTAATGATGATTCTGGTATCTTACCTGTATTATCAGTAAGTGGCGAAGTAAATATGGATAAAGATGGCGAGTATCCAGTAACTTATACAGTTTCTGATACAGCTGGTCATACTTCAACTGCAGTATTAACAGTTACTGTAAAGACTCCTGTCGAGGTTGTAGCAGCGAAACAGGCTGAAGCAGAAACAAAGGCAGCTGAAATTACAGCACAACTTGAAGCAGTAAAGGCTATTACGGAACCAACAACAAGTTCAACAGCTGAAACAGCTACTACAACTACAAGTTTAGAAGCACAGTTAGCTGAACTTCAGAAGGAAATTGATTCAATTAAAGAAATTGGTAATAACGCAAACGCTGCAGTAGGTAGCAATGAGACAATCGATGTTCCTGCAACTCCAACAGTTACAGAAACACCAGCAGTTGTTGAAACACCTACAGTAGAAACTCCAGTAGCTACACCAGAGCCTACACCTGTACCACCAGCTGTAGTTGAGACTCCAGTAGCGACTCCAACACCAATTCCTACACCTACAAAGACAATGTACCCTAATGTACGTCTAAATGTTCGTACATCTCCAAGTACATCTGGCTCTATTATTACTACATTAAATGTAAATGATCCTGTTTACTGTACAGATACAGTTTCTAACGGATGGCAAGAAATCGTAATCAACGGACAAGTTGGTTGGGTATATGCCCAATATATTCAAAGCGAACAGTATGTAGCTCCAACTCCACAATATGGACAGTACGGTGCATACACTGATGCAATTAATCTTGCATTATCATTCGTAGGAAACACACCATATGTATGGGGTGGTGCATCTCCATCTGGATTTGACTGCTCAGGTCTTGTTAAGTACTGCTATGGTATTTCACAGAGAACTACATATACACAGCAAACATTAGGAACACACCGTTATGACGTATGGAATGCTCCAGCAGGTGCTCTGTACTTCTGGGGTTCTGAATCTGCACCTTACCACGTAGCTATCGCTCTTGGTGGAGGACAGACAGTACAGGCAATGAACGAAAATGATGGTATTCAAGTAATTGGTATCTCATACTTTATGCCTTCCTACTATGTAATTATCGGACAATAAGACTCCAGAAATGGAGTTTTATTTTTGCCAATTTTGTGAAAAAAAGCCTAAAAATGCTATAGTTTTTTGAAAAACTTGTGAAATTGTGTGAAATAAGGCCCAAAAAGTTGCAAAGATACCACGAAAAAAAGTAAAATAAAGACATGGTTAAAAATAAATTAAACAAAAAACTCGGTAGAGTAGGCGCAGGATTATTATCCGCATTACTCATTGCCGGTACATATTCGACAAAAACAGTATACGCAGAGGACAACAAAACTACTACAGTTGAAAAGGAAAACACATTACCAGTCATTGAAGTTAGTCAGCAGGATTTAAATCCTCTTGATACAATCAAGAGCTTGGTAATTCAAGAAAGAGCTGCTTTCGATGGAACGTATGATCTTGCAAATATCTCACTTGAAAAGAGTGTTGCTGATATTGAAGGATTCAATCGTTCTGTAACTGGTATCCAAACAGTTACTGTCAAGGTTACACTTGCAAGTACAGGTGATACAGAAGCACAAAAAACTTTAGGTTATTCCTTTATTCAGAAAGCTGTTGTAAATGTTGTCAATAGTACAGCACCTGTGATCAAGTTGAAGAACTCATCTGTTGTTGTAAATAACGGTGATACATTCAATGCTTCTAGTTATATTTCTTATATCAATGATGATTCAGGTATCCTTCCTGTATTAACGGTGGAAGGTTCTGTGGATATGAATACTGATGGTGATTATCCAGTTACATATACAGTTGTTGATACTGCTGGTAACAAGTCAACAGCGACTATGACTGTAACTGTTCGTACTCCACAAGAAGTTGTTGACGCAAGAATTGCGGAAGAAGAACGTCAAAGAGAAGAAGCTGAAAGATTAGCTGCTGAAGAAGCTGCTAGAAATCTACAAGCTGCATCAGCTGCTGCTAGATCTATTACTTCTACTTATGATGCTTCTAAGTATGATTCTAGTCTATATGCTGGTGGTATCGCTGCTGCGTTATCTCTTGTTGGTACTCCATATCAATGGGGTGGTACAACTCCAGCAGGATTTGACTGCTCTGGTTTAGTTCAATACTGTTATGGTTTAGGTGCACGCACAACTTATGCACAACAAGCACTTGGAACTCACCAATATGATGTATGGAATGCTCCAGCTGGTGCGCTATACTTCTATGGTTCTGATTCAGCTCCATACCATGTAGGTATTTCACTAGGTAATGGTACAATGGTTCACGCTGCTACTTATGGTACTGGTGTAACTGTACAGGATATCTCTGGTTACTTACCTTCCTATTACGTAGTACCTGGACAATAAGATAAACAAAGACTCACACGCGTGAGTCTTTTATTTTGTGACAAAAGAAAAAGTCCTTTCGGACTTTATAAGATTTGGAATATAAAATACTTTAGATAACTTGTTTCATCCATGTTCCAAAGGATAGGGTGATCAGGATTTTGTTGGGTAACTGAAATCTGACGTAATGTTACACCACATTCCTTAGCACTTTCTAATAACATCTGTTCAAAGAGTTTTGTTTCCATGAATCTTGAACAGGAACAAGTAATCAAATAACCACCATTACGTAATACATTCATTGCTTTCATATTGATATTTTTATACCCATAATATGCGCTATTCACAGTCTTACGAGATTTTGTAAATGCTGGTGGGTCTAGGACGATAATATCGAATTCGTTATCTTTGAGCTGTTCAAGATAATCGAATACATCTGCTTGTACAAACTGAATTTTATCTTCAAGATGATTGAGTTTTGCATTTTGGTAGCCTTGTTGTAAAGCAACGTTTGAAACATCGACGGCAGTAACTGCTTTTGCATTGCCATAGGCTGCGTTTAACGCAAATCCACCGGTGTGACTAAAACAGTCTAATACACGTTTATTGCGAGCAAGGTTACGTAATAATACACGATTTGATTTCTGGTCTAAGAAGTATCCTGTCTTTTGACCATTTTCAATATCTACCTGTAATTGAATGCCATTTTCATTAATGATTGTCTGTGGGGATATGTTGTTTTGGTTATAGTAGAATCCCTTGTAAGATGTTAATCCTTCTTTTTCTCTCACTTTGATATCATTACGTTCATAGATTGCTTGAATGATATGACCATTTTCTTTAAATACTTCTAATAAGATGTCATAAATCATTTGTTTATGTTGTTCCATACCAGTATTGGAAATTTGTGTCACTAATATATCGTTATAACAATCCACAACAAGACCAGGTAGAAGATCGGCTTCTCCAAAAACATAACGACAATTGGATAAGTTATGTGGTTCTACTGTCTTTCGATAGTCATACGCAAAGCGAATGCGTCTTTCAAAGAAAGATTGATCGATGAGTTCTGATTCATCTTTGGTTAAGATGCGACAAGTGATATGGCTAATTGGAGAGTAGAAGCCTGTACCGTAGTATGTTCCATCATTAGAGATGATATTTACAATACCACCATCTGGAATATTTTCATCTGCTTGTACTAAGTTATTGTGATACATCCACATTTGACCTTTTTGAAGCCAAGTTTCTCCCTCGCTAGAGATTGTGATAGTAGGATAGTTATTTTTCATAGGTACACCTCGGCATAATGATAAACGATATTACGTCAATTTACTAATCTTTCCATGGATTTTTTGGGATGATTTGTAATAAAGAGTAGGAGGGTATTGTGAATGATTATTCGTGAAATGCCAAGTACAGAACGACCAAGGGATAAGGGTCTAAGATATGGGGTAAGGTCTCTTAGTTCAAGAGAGCTACTCGCATTAATATTACGTACAGGTTCACAAGGAGAATCTGTCTTGACGATGGCTGACAATTTATTGCAGATGTCGAAAGGGATTAAAGGTCTTGTACGGATGTCAAATGAAGAACTATGTAAAATTAAAGGGATTAGTAAGGTAAAGGCTCTACAATTACAAGCTATCTTTGAAATCAGTCGAAGAGCGTCTTTAGAAGCTGCTTATGAAGAGGAAATCATCGATAATCCAGAGCGTATCATTGAATGGCTACGAAATGAAATTGGAACAGGTAGCCAAGAGAAGTTTCTTGTTGTGTATCTCAATACTGCCCATCGCATTATTTCCGCAAAGACATTGTTTATAGGAACTATCAACGCAAGTGCAGTGTATCCCCGTGAAATATTTAAAGAAGCTCTATTGATTGGTAGTACAGATATTATGCTGGCACACAATCATCCTAGCGGTGTATTGACACCGAGTACACAGGATTTAGTAGTGACCGGGAAGTTAATGGAATGTGGCAAACTCATGGGTGTAAGAGTATTAGATCATCTGATTGTTTCCCAAACTAGTTTTCTTAGTTTTGCTAGAGAAGAACTCTTTGAAACTTGTATGGAAGCTTACCAATGTGCACATGGAATCACAACTTAATACATGGTAAAATAATAAGGATACTTTAAAGGGTAAATCAGAGTCATATTGCGGTAAGAAAGCTGAAATAGACTATAATAAAAGAAAGTCTTTTATGATGATTGTGAAGAAGAAATAAACCTGATTTTACACAGGCGGGAGAATATAAAATGAAGAAATTATTACTGACAGATGGTAACTCAATGTTATTTAGAGCGTATTACGCTACAGCGTATGGAAGACCAATGACTACTTCAGATGGTACACCAACAAACGCTGTATTTGGTTTTGCGTCTATGATGCAAAAAGCGATTGATATCATTCAGCCTGATGCAGTATTAGTTGCCTTTGATGCAGGAAAACATACTTTCCGTCATGAACTATACGCAGACTACAAGGGTGGTCGTAAGCCAGCACCAGATGACTTGGTGCCACAGTTTAAACTCGTTCGAGATTTCTTGGATGCCTTTGCGATTACGTGGGTAGAGATGCAAGATATTGAAGCAGATGACTTAATTGGAACAATCTCTAAAAAGGCAACAGACTATCAAACCTATGTACTAACAAGTGATCACGATATGTTACAGCTTGTGGATGATACAACTTCTGTATTACTAATGAAAAAGGGTATTACAGATATGGATGTCATGACACCTGAAAGCCTAAAGGAACAAATGGGAATTGAACCACTTCAGATTATTGATATGAAGGGTTTAATGGGTGATAAGTCAGATAATATCCCAGGTATTCCTGGTATTGGTGAAAAGACAGCGCTCAAGCTTTTAGAAGAATATGGCACGGTTGAAAATGTCCTAGCAAATGAAGATAAACTCAAAGGTGCTTTACAGAAGAAAGTAATGGAAGGACATGAGTCTGCGTTACTTTCCAAAAAACTTGCGACAATTCGTCGTGATGTTGATGTAGAGATGAGTGAGAAGGAGTTATCCTTTACACCTAACTACCCTCAACTTGTAAAGTTTTTACAGATGCTAGAGATGAACACACTCGCAAGACGTTTTTCTGACAAGACTGTTGCAGATGAGAGTACAGCAGAAGAAACAGTCGTGACTCCAAGTGAAGATAAGCGTGTTACAAAGGTACCTGCAGAAATGTTAAAGGATGCTTGTGCTGTGTTTGTGGATGATGACCATGGGGCATACATGCATGCGACTATCAATGGCTTTGCACTATATAATGGAAAACAAGCCGTATACATTTCTTTAGCAGATGCAAAGAGAGATAAAGACTTGCTTGCATATCTTTCAAGCGACATGCCACATAAGTATGGATTTGATGTAAAACGCAATTTACATCTAGCACAAAACGAAGGTTTAATACTGAATTTCCATGATGATATGATGCTTGCGGCTTCTTTAGTAGACTCATCTCTAACAACCATCACAAAGATTATTGAACGTTATGGTTTTGATAATACAGTAAGTTATGAAGATGTATATGGTAAACCTACAAAGCCAAATCTAATGATTGATGAAGAAAAACAGTGCATGTATGCATGTGCGTTTGCGAGAAATATCTTTAACTTGTATGCAGAGATTACACCAAAGCTTCAAGAATACAAAATGGAAAAACTCTACTATGAGATGGAGATGCCGCTAACAAGCGTTCTCTATCACATGGAAAGAGAAGGGATTCGTTGTGATATCGATATTCTTGATCGCATTGCGACAGAAACGATGGCGAAGATTAGCGAAGCTCAAAAAGAAATTTATGCGATTGCTGGTAAAGAATTCAATATCAATTCTCCAAAGCAACTTGCAGAGGTGTTATTCGATGATTTAGGACTTCCTACGGGTAAAAAGAGAAGTACTGCAGCTGGTGAATTAGAAAAGCTACAAGGCAAATCACCGATCATCGATTATATTTTGGACTACCGTAAACTCTCTAAAATCTATAGCACTTACGCAGAAGGTTTAAAGAAGT